>JBIIGF010000521.1:0-5029 GCA_044236665.1 Aestuariivirga sp.
GGGGCTGGCTCAACCTCAAGGACGGCCCGATGGTCATCGAGACCCCGCCAAACGTTCTGGGCGTCATCGATGATTTCTGGTTTCGCAACGTGATTGATTTCGGCAACGCCGGGCCGGACATGGGCAAGGGGGGCAAGTTCCTCATCCTGCCCCCAGGCTACGACGGCGAGGTTCCTCCCGGCTACTTCGTGGCGCGTTCCCCCACCATCAACAACCTTCTCTTCTGGCGCGGCTTTCTGGTCAACGGCGACCCGAAACCCGCCGCAGACAGCATCAAAAAACACTTCCGCGTTTACCCGCTCGGGAAGCAATCCACTGCGCCCAAGATGAACTTCGTCAACGGCTCTGGCAAGGAAGCCAACACCATCCACGCGAACAATTTCGAGTTCTACGAGGAGATCAATCAGTTGGTGCAGGAGGAACCGAGCAGTGCCATGGACATGGAGACGTTGGGACTCCTTGCGTCGATAGGCATACAGAAGGGCAAGCCCTTCGAACCTGACGCACGCATGACCAAGATCCTCACTGAGGCGGTGGCTGTGGGCAACGCGACCGCGCGTGCCATCACTTTCGACAGCCGCATTCCGGAGGCCTATTTCTATCCGGACAGCGCTTGGTGCACGCCATTCATCGGCGGCAGTGCCGAGTTTCAGCAAAATGGCGCGCGACTGCTCGACCCGCGCACCTTCTTCTACTACTACGCCACCATCAATACGCCGGCGATGGCCGTCAAGCGTGTCGGCGTCGGCTCGCAGTATGCCGGCGCGTTCAAGGACGCGAACGGCCAGCCGCTCGACGGTTCCAAGACCTACAAACTGCGTCTGCCGCCGAATATTCCAGCCAAGGATTTCTGGTCGTTCGTCGTGTACGACAACCAGACGCGCTCGATGCTGCAAACCGATGCGCAATTTCCCAGCATCGGCAGCCAGAAACGCGGGGTGGTCGTGAATCCCGATACGTCGGTGGACGTTTACTTCGGCCCCAAGCCACCGCCCGGCAAGGAGAGCAATTGGGTGCAGACGGTTCCCGGAAAAGGCTGGAATGTCATCCTGCGTCTCTACGGCCCGCTGGAGCCGTGGTTCGACAAGACATGGAAGCCCGGTGAAATCGAATTGATGCAATGAACAGATCGGACCCACACGACAGACCCACGCGACAGAAGGTCATCATGAAAACTCAAGACGTCGTCACAACCGCTTTGATCACCTCTTTCATCGTTTTCACGACTACGGCGTGGGGACAGGCAACCCCCACCTTGCAAGAGTCGCGAGACACACGAATCGGCAAGATCGAGTTGGAAAAGGGATTTCCCTCCAAAGATTCCGTCACGAAACTCTATGATGAGCTCGACTTCCAACGAGCTTGCCAAGCGTACATCTGGGCACTGCCCATCGTCGGCTTTGCTGAATGGCAGGCTTCCGCTGCCGAGCGTCTCGGCGCGAGAAGCCTGGATTACGTGCTGTACAACAACTTCCGTGACAAGCTCGGTGTCATGACGCCCAACGGCAGTACACCCTACATCATCAGTTTTCCCAACCTCGCTGAGACCGGCCCGCTTGTCGTCGAGGTGCCCGCCGGCCCGAGCGGTGGCGGTGTGCTCGACTTTTGGCAACGCCCGATCACCGACACGGGTTTCGCCGGTCCGGATAAGGGCGAAGGTGCCAAGTATCTGATCTTGCCGCCCGATTCGCCCGACATTCAGGCAGAGGGTTACCGCGTCTTCCGTTCTCCGACCGTCAACATCTTTGTCGGCACCCGCGCCCTTGACCCCGATCCGGCCAAGGCGGCGGCATGGATCAAACAACTGCGACTCTATCCGTATGCGAAGCGGGACAATCCGCCGGCGACGCGCATCCCGAGCCCCGAGGGCCGTGAGTGGAGCCAGGTGCCGCCGCGCGGGATCGCCTACTGGGAACGCCTTGCCGACATAATCAATCGCGAACCGGTCATCGAACGCGATCGTTTTTTCATGGCCATGCTGGCCCCACTCGGCATCGAAAAGGGCAAGCCTTTCAAGCCTGATGCGCGCCAGAGGAAGTTGCTGGAGGAAGCGACCTTCGTCGGCGAGTCCATGGCGATGGCGATCAGCTTCGACAAGCGCATCGAAGGCTCGCGCTACCGCCCGGATTCGAACTGGCAATACGTCATCATGTTTGACCCGAGCCAGGAGGCGGAGTTCTACAGCCAATTTGATGAGCGCACCGATTACTTCTATGAAGCGGTGACGACGACCATGGGAATGGTCAGCAGAACGCCGGGCGTCGGTCAGGCGTATCTGGGTTCCTATGAACTGGCGGCCGACGGCAGCCGCTTTGACGGCGCAAAGAACTATCGTCTGCGCGTGCCACCGAATGCGCCTGCCAAACAGTTCTGGTCGGTCACGCTCTACGACGTGGACACCCGCAGTTTCATCGTCACCAAAGACAGTATTCCCGACCGCTCCTCACGAATGGACTTGCGCAAGAATGCGGATGGCTCCGTAGACATCTACATGGGACCGACGGCCCCAAAGGGGTTCGAGAGCAACTGGATCCCGACGGTGCCGGGCCGCGGCTGGTTCACTCTGTTCCGGCTCTACGCGCCGACCGAAGCCTACTTCGACAAGAGTTGGCCTCTGCCAAGCATCGAATTGGTACGCTGAGGTCATGCTTCCAGCAATACCAGAGAGGGCGGGTATTGACGTCATCCCGGAATACCGTATCGGTCCAGAACTGGAGTAAGTTGCCTTCTGGCGTTGATCCGTTTTTTATACTGGTCGGAGATAGACTTCGAAGCTCCCGTGCCGTTTCGAGCGACACGAGATATTGGTCAGAGGCGAACCGATGCTACCCCGCTTCAGCGCATTGATCCGGGGTTTTGACGGTCGTCAAGATCGGCGGAATGGTCGGCCCGCTTGCGTCGAACAGTGCGCGGGCGCCGCCGTGGCCCGGCAGGCCGGGATGGAGACAGATCCGCACAAGCCGCTTTTCAGGTCGCCTCTTTCTCTTCCGTCTCTATGGACGGAATCGCGGTCCGTTCCTCTTCTCTGCCACCGCAGAGGATATCAACGGCGCGATCAGCCGCGTCCTAGAACGGCTCCAATACGATGTCCGCGCCCGAGGCGAGCAACTCCTCGGTGTCTCGCGCGTGATGCGAGGCGACGGCGATTCGCCCCGTGAAACCCGAAGTACGCGTCAGCTGGATCAGCGTCGTGCGCGTGTCCTCATGGCTGAGGCCGGTCGGGTGGATCGGCACGGTCGAGACGATCCATTCCGCCCCCGACAGCGGAAGCTCGGCCACGAACTCCGGATCGGTCGCGTCGCCGAACTCGGTCTCGAGCCCGAGCTCTCGCCACCGCCGCACTGCGTGCGGGTTGAAGTCGACTCCGAGGACCCGGACGCCCCGTTTCCTCAGGCGCATACCGATGGCGGTGCCGAACCGTCCCAGCCCGAAGAGGATCACTGTGTAGCCCTCCTCGCGATGCGTTCCCGCCTCGGACGGCTCGCGCGGCGTACCCTCGCGCTCGAACACGCCCAAGAACCGCTCGAACACGGCATAGATCTGATGGGAGTAGGTGATCATGTAGGTCGAGGCCGCGATGGTCACGAGGCCGACCATGGTGACGAGGCCGAGAGCGTCTTCTTGCACATGCCCGAGCGACACGCCCATGGCCACGAAGATCAAGGAAAACTCGCTGATCTGAGCGACCGTCAGACCGGCCAGGAAGCCAGTGCGTTTGCGGTAGCCCATCGCCCCCATGATCGCGAGCACGATGAGCGGGTTGCCGATCAGCACGAAGAGCGAGAACACGATGGTGCCGCTGACGTGCGCGCCGAGAAGCGAAAGGTCGAGCGCGGAGCCGAGCGCGATGAAGAAGAACAGGAGAAGGAAATCGCGCAGCGGGGCGAGCCGCGCCGCGATGGTCTCTCGATAGGGCGTCGAGGCGAGTGCTACCCCGGCGAGCAGGCCGCCCACTTCCTTGCCGAGGCCCACGATGTCGCCGGCCGCCGCGAACATCGCGGCCATCGCGATGGCGAAGATGACCAGAAGCTCTGGAGCATGGGCCAGCCGCTCCGGCAGCGGATCGGCGACATAGCGGACGAAGAGGATGACGGCTCCGACCATCGCCACACCTGCGGCCAGCACCATCGGCACCGATCCGCTGCCGTCGTGGCCGCCGTCACCCGCCGCGCCGATGCCGATGGCGGAGAGGACGATCATCGCCAGCACGACGACGAGGTCCTGCACGATCAGGAATCCGAGCGCGATCTGGCCGTGCAGGCTGTCGATCTCCCGCTTGTCCGACAGCAGCTTCACGATGATGATGGTGGAGGAGAAGGTCAGCGCTACGGCGACGTAGAGGCTGGTGATCGGGTCGAGCCCGAGCGCGAGGCCGATCAGGTAACCGAAGATCGACGTGAACGCGACCTGGCCCAGACCGGTCAGAAGTGAAACGGCTCCGAGAGAGCGTATGAGCTTCACGTCGAGTTTGATGCCGACGAGGAACAGGAGCACCGCAATGCCGAGTTCCGACAGCAGGCTGATCTGCTCGTCCGACCGGACCAGGTCCAGCGCCGAGGGTCCTGCGATCAAGCCGACCGCGATGAAGCTCACGATCAGCGGCTGGCGCAAGATGATTCCGAGAAAGCCGACCACCGCCGCCAGCACGAGAAGCGCAGCGATCTCCGCAAATGGCGACTGGACGATCGCTTCCATCAATCCTTCCGTCCCTTCGTCTTGGGTGCTGCCCGCGTATCAGAAACAGCATTCGCGCAACTAATCAGTGCGCCGGCGGGCCGCGTCGCGTGACCCTTCGGGAAGGCGACGAAATCATCCGGTCCGCGATCCGCCATCCCTTGCCGATGTCGTTCACGGGGCATGCTGACCGCCTTTCGTACACTCGCCCGAAATATACACCGAGACAGTGCAGTACGGTTAAATCAGACCGGCGGGGATCCTCGAGGATAAGATCTGCGAGATGACCTCCGGTGCAGCGATCCGCCGCACCGGAGGTCCCGTTCGCTCACTGCGCCGCGACTGCAAGGCCGCG
>JBIIGF010000168.1:0-5021 GCA_044236665.1 Aestuariivirga sp.
ATGGAGAGCGACGACCTGCCGCCCGGCAAGGGCTGAGCGGCGCTTTCGATCCATAAACAGGAAGGGCGGCGCAATCTGATTTGCGCCGCCCTTCCGGTGTCAGGGGGGCGCGGTCAGTCTTCGACCAGGTCCCAGTTGTTGTCGGGGTTGAAGGTCTTGATGTTGGCCACGATGTTCTCGGTGTCGACGCCGAAGTCCTTCTCGTAGACGACGCCCGCCTGATTGACGACAAAGGTGCTGATGCCCGTCTCGCCATATTTGGCGGGCCAGCCGATCAGTGCGAAGCCACCAATCATGTTGCCGTTGATCAGGTAGTCATAAGCACCGCCAGCCACATTGGCGCCCTGCTTGGTGAGGATGCGGAACTTGTAGCCGAAGTAGCCATCGCCTGACTTGGCTTTCTCCAGCGCATCCGGATCAAGCGGGCCCGCGGGGCTGTCGCCATCGCCTTGCTCGGAAGGCCAGTAGAGGCCATCCGTGGCACCTTCACTGCTGAGCAGCTTCTGGGCGAATTCGACCACGCCGTCGGCATCACGGTCCTGGGCGGCATAGGCATTCTGCGCATCAACGTAGAGCCGCATCGTCTCGATGGCGGTGAGCTCGTTCTCGCCGATGCGGCGGTTGACGATCTCCTCCAGCCCCGCGACCGTGTCGAAGGCCCACTTGCCATCCTCGCCCTTCACGATGGGGAAGGGGAAGGGCCAGAGCTGGCGGCCGAGGTCAAGGATCTGCACGCCGTCTTCGCCTTCAACCGTGACGGACTCGGCCGCAGCGGCCTTGATCTCGTCCATCATGGCGGAAATGCCTTCGGCCTGTTCGAGCTTCGCCGGATCCAGGCCGAGGAGCTTCGCCATATCGGCGAGGCTGCCCTTGGCGATCGTATCCCTGAAGGCCTGCACGGCCGCTTCCGGCGTGTCGAACAGTGTGGGCTCGGCACCGAGGTAGGTTTCGAGCCCGGCTGTTGCCGCAACTGCAGGCATTGGTGCTGCAACGCCGCCAAACACGAGCGCTGCGCCCAGCAGCATGGCGGAAGTGAAAGTCCTGATGGTCATTTTCGTCTCCTGTCCTGCTGTCCGCTGTCAGTGCCGGCGCTTGCGCTTCATGTTGCCGCCGCCGCCGCTCATCTTGTGCTTCGGTGCCTTGAACTTCTGCGCGTTGCCGCCGCCACCGCCCGAGGGGAGCTTGAAGTCGGGGTGGCTGACGCCGCCGCCCATCGACTTGTTGCCGCGCTTGGACTGGGCCATTGCATCCCTGCCGCGCGTCACATCGCCGAGCGGGGAGAGCTTGTCGGGCCGGTTGTCAATCTTGCTGGCCGGCTTCGGCTTGCCGACGGGCCGGTCGAGATTGGCCGGGCGGGCCATCTTGTCGGACGGCTTCAGGGCATTGTTGCCGGGCCGCGCCATCTTGTCCGAGGGCTTGAAGTTGCTGACGTTCTGCTTCTTCAGATTGTCGAGCGTCGACTTGCGGATGTCGTTGCCCTGGAAGTTGCCCTTGTTGTTCACGACATTGGCGCGGTTGCCGCCGTTGATGTTGGCCGCCTTGTTGTCAAGGCGTGTCGCCTTGTTGTTCGAGAATCCGTTCTTGAATTTCGAATTGTCGATCTTGTTGAATTCGTTCTTGTTGAAGTTGATCTTGCTGCGGTCAACCTTGCGCCAGTCAACGTTGTTGACGTTGAGCTTGCCGTTGAAGTCGCTGCCGATGATGCACTTGTTGCAGTCGATGTTGATGTCGTTGCCCCAGCCGCCATTGTGGTTGTAGTCCCAGTCGCCGCCCCAGAAGCCGTCATTCCAGTCCACGGCCGCAGCCCACACCGCGCCGGTCACAGCGCCTGCGAACCACGTCGCGGCCGGGTTCCAGTAATAGGGATAGGGATTGGGGTAATAGGTGATGGGTGCATAGGCATAGCCCGGCGCGTAGAGCATTTCGGGCTGATACTGCGGAACGTAGATGACCTCCTGGCTGGCCGGCTGGATGACGATGTTGTCGGCCTCCTTGACGACCTTCACCTTCTCGTCGGTCTTGATCACGCCATTGGCCACGGCCTGTTCGCGCAACTGCTGGATGGCGGCGAGCACATCCTGCTGCTGGTTGACGATCGCCTCGCCCAGAAGTTGTGTCCAGTCGAGGTCGTCGGCCATCATCTTCACGACTTCCGGGTAGTTGAGCAGCGAAACGATGCTGCCGTCCCAGGTGGCCTTGGGCTTCAGGTCCTTCTTGGTCTTGCTGTCCTCGAGGAAGCGTTCGGCTTCGACAATCTGCAACGGGTAGAGCGAAGCGGCCGAAATCAGCGCCACCAGTTCATCCGGGTAGAGGGCGATGCGGGCCACGAGGATTTCGAGTTCCTCGGCAGAGAGCGGCTCGGGAGCCTGCTCGGTGGCCTCCACCGCCTCTGGCGGCGTTTCGGCGCGCGCGGGAAGGACGGCCATCGAAACCGAGGCGGCAACTGCCGCTGACAGCAGCAGGCGCTGGCCGAGAAGTCGTTTGAGCAGTGTCATGTCCATGATGTCTCCCAGAGTGAGGGGGGATTGCGCAGGAATTCCGAGAACCAAGGGATTGCCGTGTCAGGTACTAAAGCGGGTTTGGGGCCAATCTGAGATTGGCGGTTGCCCTGTCTGAGAGAGCGCCATTCCTTCACAGTAGATGACTATTACAACCACGCAGGTGTTATTCCCTGAATTCTCGTATATAGGACCTGCCTCGGGTCAAATGACCGTCTGTACACAATTGCCGTGAAAAAAGGCGGAAACTGATGGGACAGGCTTGGCTGACGAAACGTTCGTTGGCGTGGTCGGGATATGACGTTGCCAGTTCCGCCTATATCGGCGTGGCGCCCGTTGTGCTGTCTCCGCTCTATTTCAACCGCCTGTTCACGGGCGATACCGACCCGACGGCGGCGTGGGGGGCGCTGGCGTCCATCGGCATTCTCGCCAGTGGCATTGCCGCTCTGCTGACGGCCGCGCTTGCAGTCAGGGTGCGGCGCTACCGGTTGCTGCAGGCGCTGTCGGCCGGGCTTTTGCTGGCGATTGCCGCCCTGGCCTGGAACCCGGGGTCCTCGCTCGTGTGGGCAGCACTGGCCATGATCGCCGCCCAGTGTTTCTACTTTTCGGCAACGACGGTCTATGAGTCCTTCCTGCCTGACCTGCTGCCGCAATCGCTGCGCCAGAAGCTGTCCGGCTTCGGCTGGGCCATCGGTTACGTGGGCGGCCTGCTCGGCATCATGGGGATTCTCTGGTTCATTGCCGGGGCGCCTGAAACCACGGCCCAGCTTCAGGGGTGTTATGGCGTACTGGCGGTAATCTCCGCGCTGTTGTTCGTCGTGGTCTTCGCCATGATGCGGAAGGCCGGCTTCGCTGAACTGGAGGGTGCGCCCACCGCGGCCAGGCTTTCAGGCATCTTCAGCGTGTTCCGCGAATGGCGCCTCCATAGCGGCGTGTTTCGGCTGCTGGCTGGTACCATGTTGGTGCAGACCGCAATCTCTGTGGTGATAACCTTCACGGCGCCCATCCTGGCGGAGCGGTATGGGCAGACCCTGCAGGACCTGTTGTTGCTGCTGCTCGTCATCCACCTCCTTTCGGTGCCTTCCACGCTCGCCTGGAACCATGTCCTCACCACCTGGTCGCGGCTCGTGCCGGTGTGCCTGCTGCTCAGCTGCTGGGCGGGGGTGCTGCTGCTGCTGGCCTTTGGCTCCGGCGCGTGGATGCCGCTGATCACCGTCTCGGCGATCGGCTGCTGCGTCGGCGCAACCTCCTCCACCATGCGGGGCTTTCTTGCCGAAATCGTTCCGGAGGGACGCTCACCAGCATTCTTCGGCCTGTCCACGCTGGTGGGGCGGTTGGCGGCGGCGGCCGGGCCTGCACTGTTCGCCGCCGTAACGCATATCGAAGGCAGCAACGCGGCGCTGGTGGTGACGCTCACCATCATGGCCATCGGTGCCGCGCTGATCATCCGGCACATGATGCTGGACAGCCGCCAGCAATTGCTGCGGGCCTTCGACTGAGTCCAGCCTGTTGACCTAAGGAGAGGAGGCCCGATGCGCATAGCGGTACTGATCATGGTTCTTCTGGCTGCCATCGCCGGGCTCGGCCCAGCCCTTGCGCATGAGGAGCGGCTGGCGGGCGGCGACTGGGTTCTGGCCGGGGTGAGCGGGGCTGAGGGCCCGGCCTTGCGCTTTGAAGCGGGCCGTGTCTCCGGAACGGGCGGCTGCAACCGCTTCGGCGGCCGTTATGAAGAACGGGGTGATCGGCTCATCTTTTCACCGCTCGCCGCAACGCGCATGGCCTGTGCGCCGGATGTGATGCGTCAGGAACAGGCCTTCTTCGCCATGCTGAAGAAGGTCCGGCGACTCGACATCAAGAACGGCACGCTGACGCTGATGGATGACACAGGCGCGCCGCTCGCCAGCTTTATGCGCCGCGGCGGCTAGAGCATAATGCGTTTTTGACGTACCCGCCTCATTCCCCCTCCCCCTTGTGGGGAGGGCCGGGGTGGGGGTCGGTTGATGTCTGACCACTCGGCTCTCATGGCCAAAAGACCAAAGGGCGGAGCGACCCCACCCTTGATCCCTCCCCACAAGGGGGAGGGAAACTTGATCACAGGTCAATCAAACATCATTCCGCCCTAGAAGCGTTCCGGGTCTTGCCGGACCGTGTCTTGTCCCTTCCGCCCGGTGGCGAGGCAGATTTGGAGCGAGGTGTTGCCCCGGCGATGGCCGGTGTGACGGAACTCTCGGGTGTGCGGGTGGGCGGTGTGCCGGTCAGGGCTGTGTGCCCAGCGATTTCCGAAGATTGTGAATACGGGCCGAGAGCGCGATGACATTGTCCTCGTCGCTGCCGGCGCTGGGTGTATCCTCAGGGTTCGGGGCCGATGCTGTCTTGGCGGCCCATTCGGCGTCGAGTTTGCGAAGATGCTCTTCGAGTTCGGCGGTCCGGCGCTCGGCCTCGGCCAGCCGTTCGGCAATGGCGGAGTCCGCCGCCGCTGTAGCCTCAGGCGGCGGAGGTTCGGCTGGCGGCGGCGCCCGGTGC
>JBIIGF010000169.1:0-5015 GCA_044236665.1 Aestuariivirga sp.
TCGTCCTTCAAGCCCATCGTCTATGCGGCAGCCCTCGACAATGGCTATTCACCGGCCTCCGTGGTTCTTGACGCGCCGATCGAGTTCAAGATGGATGACGGCTCCATGTGGAAGCCGAAGAACTATCAGAACAAGTTCTTCGGCCCCTCGACGCTGCGGCGCGGCATCGAGCAGTCGCGTAATGTGATGACGGTCCGCCTTGCCGATGAACTTGGCATGACAAAGATCATCGACCTCGCCACCCGCCTTGGCATTTACGACAAGCTGCCGCGCCAGCTGGCCATGGCGCTGGGGGCGGGCGAAACGACGCTGCTCAGGATGGTGACCGCCTATGCCATGATCGACAATGGTGGCAAGCGCATCGAACCAACCCTGATCGACCGTATCCAGGACCGCTACGGCCGAACGATCTACCGTCATGACAAGCGCGACTGCACCGGCTGCGCCGGGCTGGAGTGGCGCGAAGGCCTGACCGAGCCCGAACTGCTCGACGTGCGCGAACAGGTCATGAGCCCTTACACCGCCTATCAGATCACCTCGATGATGGAAGGCGTCGTCCAGCGCGGCACCGGCAAGAAGATGCTGGCGGTGGGCAAGCCGGTGGCTGGCAAGACCGGCACCTCCAACGACGAGCGTGACGCGTGGTTCATCGGCTATACGCCTGATCTCGTGGTCGGCGCCTACATCGGCTATGACAACCCGACGCCGATGGGCAAGGGCCGCACCGGTGGTGAACTGGCCGCCCCCATCGTGGCCGATTTCATGCGCATGGCGCTGAAGGATGAACCGGCAACGCCGTTCCGCGTGCCGCGCGCCATCGAGTTGATGCCCATCGACGCCAAGTCCGGAAAGCGCGCCATCTTCGGCGAGGAGGGCGTGATCCTCGAAGCCTTCAAGCCGGGCGACGAGCCGCCGGACGCCACCAAGATCATCGGCGAGTCCGCGGTGGCTGCGGCCGTGCCGCAGGGGGGCGGCGAAGGTGGCGGCGTGGTGCTGGTGCCGCCCTCGCAGGATATGGCCGCGCCCGTGCCATCTGCCCCTGCCGCGGCGCCCGCCGACACGGGCGGGTTGACGGGGCAGGGTGGCGGCCTCTATTGAGCCCTCAACACCGTTTCAACATTCCTGAATTGAGCAGAAATCATGCGCGCTGAAATCTCGTCGCTCGTTGACGACATGAAGCAGTCGATCGGACTGCTGAGGAGGCATCTTTGACTGGGACAATGCCCTCCGCCGTCTCGCCGAACTGAACGCCAAGTCCGAAGATCCCGCCATCTGGAACGATCCCCAGAAGGCGCAGGAGGTCATGCGCAAGCGCCAGGACCTCGACGGCCGGATCAAGATGATCCTCGAACTCGAGCAGTCCATCGCCGACAACACCGAGCTGATCGAGATGGGCGAGATGGAGGGCGACGCCTCGATCGTGACGGAGGCGGAGAAGGCGCTGCTCGCACTCAGGCCGAAGGTGGCTGAGACCGAGATCGAGACGCTGCTCTCGGGCGAGGCCGACGCCAATGACACCTATGTCCAGATCAATGCCGGTGCTGGCGGCACTGAAAGCCAGGACTGGGCTTCGATGCTGATGCGCATGTACATGCGCTATGCCAACAAATACGGCTACAAGGCCGAAGTGCTGGACGAGCATCCGGGCGAAGAAGCGGGGATCAAGTCCTGTACGCTGCTGATCAAGGGCCACAACGCCTATGGCAAGCTCAAGACCGAGTCGGGCGTGCACCGCCTGGTACGCATCTCGCCTTATGATTCCAATGCGCGCCGCCACACATCCTTCGCATCCGTCTGGGTCTATCCGGTGGTCGATGACAACATCGACATCGTTGTCGTCGAAAGCGATCTGAAGGTCGATACCTACCGTGCCTCCGGTGCGGGCGGCCAGCATGTGAACACCACTGATTCGGCGGTGCGCATTACCCACGTGCCGACCGGAATCATCGTCGCCTGCCAGGCGGAGCGCTCGCAGCACAAGAACCGCGCCACCGCCCTCAAGATGCTGAAGGCCCGCCTCTACGAAATGGAGTTGCAGAAGCAGCAGGAGAAGATCGACGCGGCCAACGCCAAGAAGACCGACATTGGCTGGGGCCACCAGATCCGCTCCTATGTCCTCCAGCCTTATCAGTTGGTGAAGGACCTGCGCACCGGCCACACCTCCACCTCGCCCGATGACGTGCTCGATGGTGAAGTCGAGGACTTCATCCAGGCCTCTCTCGCACACAAGGTGAAGGGCGGCGGTGACCAGGTGATCGAGGACATCGACTAACCAGTCAGCCGGGCGCAATAACATAGCCAGGGCAAGCTTGGCTGTGATGAGAGTGGGGCGTCAATCCTCTGCGGTGGCGATGAAAAAGACAGACGGCTCCGGTATGCCGGAACAGTGCTGCCGCGTCACTCTGGCTTGAGCGTATCCAGATAGGCGACGATCGCCGTTGCCTCTTCAGGCGTGAAGGCGAACACGGGCATATTCTCATGTCCCGTGACGATGCCTTCGGCCAGCGCCTCTTCAAGATCGGCCGGATTATACGTCTTCACCACATCGCGGAAAGGTGGCGCTTTCTGATCGGGTGACAGGCTGGCGGCATCGATGGCGTGGCAGCGCGCACAATTGACGCGCAGCAGGTCGTAGCCCTGCGTGGCGGGGTCGCTCGCGGCCTTGCTGCCTTCGCCGAGGCTCAGCACGAAATCCGTCAGTTCTTCGGCCTGCGGTTCCGTCACCTCCCAATCCGGCATCAGCGGATGGCGCACGGCAAGGCCCTCCATGAAGCCGTCGATCAGTTCGAAGCGGTCATAGTTGCGGGCGATCTCGCGGAAGGGCGGCGCATCGGTCAGCGGGCTTTCGCCCTCAGCCTCAAGATTGTGGCAGCGCGCGCAGTTGATTTCAGCGAGACGCTTTCCGGCGGCGATGCCGGCGGCCTTGTCTTCGGCCTGTGCGGGGGCCGCAAGCAGGGCGGCGGCGATCAGCGGCAGAATCAGTCTCATCATTCGGCTTTTACCCGAACATAGGAGCCGGGTGCATCCTCGATCACCTTCAGCTTGCCGCTTCCCGGCTGTGGCGCGGCGATGAGCGGACCGGATTTCGCGCTGATCCATTTTGCCCAGTCCGGCCACCAGGAGCCGGGCGTCTCGGTGGCACCGGCCAGCCAGTCCTCGAGCGTTGCGGCACCCGTCTCATTGGTCCAGTACTGATACTTGTTGGCCTCGGGCGGATTGACCACGCCCGCGATGTGGCCAGAGCCGGACACCACAAGCCGCGTCTTGCCGCCGAAGAAACGCCCCAGCCGGAACACCGAGGCAAGTGGCGCGATGTGGTCTTCGCGTGCCGCGAGATTGTAGACCGGGATCTTCACCTTCTTGAGGTCGATACGAACATTGTCGAGCACCATTTTGCCCTGGGACAGCTTGTTCGCCATGTAGCATTCGCGCAGGTAGAAGGAATGGACACCCGCCGGCATGCGCGTCGAATCCGCATTCCAGTAGAGCAGGTCAAACGGCATCGGGTCCTTGCCGAGCATGTAGTTGTTGACGACATAGGACCAGATCAGGTCATTCGAGCGCAGCAGGTTGAAGGCATCCGCCATGCGGGTGCCGGGCAGATAGCCCTTGTCCTTCATGCGGTCTTCGATCCATTTCACCTGTTCCTCGTCGACATAGACGAGGAGATCGCCCGCCTTCTCGAAATCGACCTGCGTGGTGAAGAAGGTTGCGGCATTGACGCGGTGGTCGTTCTGCGCCGCCATCCAGCCGAGCGAGGCGGCGGTCAGGGTACCGCCGATGCAATAGCCGATGACATTGACCTTGGGCGCGCCCGTTGCATCCTGGGCGGCCTGAATGGCCTCGAGGAAGCCCTCGCGCATGTAGTCCGAGAAGCTCTTGCGCGCCTGGCTTTCATCCGCATTCACCCAGGAGACGATGAACACGGTGAGGCCCTGGTCCACCGCCCATTTGACGAAGGACTTCCTGGCGTTCAGGTCGAGGATGTAGAACTTGTTGATCCACGGCGGGAAGATGACGAGCGGGTATTCGTAGGTCTTGGCCTGGGTGGGCGCATACTGGATCAGTTCGAAGGCCTCGTTGCGGAACACCACCTTGCCCGGCGTTGTGGCAATGTTCTTGCCAATCTCGAAGGCCGTCATGTCCGTCTGCTTGATGCGCAGCCGGCCATCTGGTGTCTGCATGTCTTCCTGCAGGTGCTTCAGGCCTTCGATGAGGTTGGCGCCGTTCGAGGCCAGCGTGGTGCGCAGCACCTCCGGGTTGGTGATGGCGAAGTTGGTGGGCGAGATGGCGTTGGCGATCTGCTCCACATAGAAGCGGGCCTTGTGGCGGGTGTGTTCGTCCACGCCTTCAGCGTTCTTCACCATGTCCTGTGCCCAGTTGGCGGAGATCAGGTAGAACTGCTTGAGGAAATCGAAAACGGCGTTCTCCTGCCAGTCCTTGTCCTTGAAACGCTTGTCGCTGCGTGTGGGTTCCGCCACGGGGGCGGTGTGCTGGCCGAGCGCCTTGGCCCAGGCGCTCTGCCAGAGCTGGCCATAGGCGTTCCACAGCTGCATCTGGGCATCCATCAGCTTCTGCGGATCGTTCATGTAGGCCTGCGCCACCTGGCCCAATGTCTTGGAGACCTGCTCCATGGGCGTGAGCTGGGTTTCCGCCTCCTGCAGCACGGGCTGCGGGCGCTCGGCCACCATGCGGGCGATGATGGCCGCCTGCTCGAACACCTTGGCCATGTTCTGCGCGAACTCCACCGGATTGGCGAGCGTATAGGGGGAGGGCGTCTGCGGCTGATCGGTCATGGCCTGCTCTTGAAGGGCGAATGTGGCAGAACTGTAAAACGCCTGCACCAAAAGGCAAATTGGTAATGAGGAGGGGGCTGGGCAAGACAAATGCTGCGGTGCGGTATGATGCTTGAGGCCATGCGTTCTCCTTGATGGGGGTTGCGTTTGTCCCCCGCGAGGAAAGTAGGGAGGCGCGGGCGCTGCCCGGCGCGGTGTGCCAGCTTGTTCAAGGCTGGC
>JBIIGF010000170.1:0-5009 GCA_044236665.1 Aestuariivirga sp.
GACTTCTTCTACAATCCGCTGGACCCCGAGACCTACCGCTTCCTGATGGATTACGTGACCTGGATCATCTACGCCTTCCCGATGTTCCTGATCCGCCTGCCGATCGTTGCGGCGCTGCTGGTCTTCACCTTCAGGCCGGAAGTGACGGACATGTCGCGGGCCATCGCACGCCTCAGGACGCAAGTGTCGATGCAGGGCCCGATGCGGGCTTCGGAATGGCTGACGATCCTGATCTTCCTCGTCACCATTGTTGGCTGGGTGATGCTCTCGGACACGCTGGGCCTTGGCGTCATCGCCATCGCAGGCGCCGCGGCCTTCCTGATCTTCGGCCTGGTGCGCTGGGAGGACATCAACTCGGGCGTCAACTGGGGCGTGGTGCTGCTCTATGCGGCCGCCATTTCGCTCGGCGTCGAGATGAAGGAAACGGGTGCCGCCGAATGGCTGGCCGCAAGCGTCTTCGATGCCCTGCGCTGGCTGGGCGCAGGCAACACGCTGGGCTTCAACACGCTGATCTCACTCCTCACGATCGGCGTGTCCAACACCATGACGGCGGGCGCCGCGGTGGCGGTGCTGGGACCCATCGTGCTCAAAACCGCCGTGGCCGCAGGCCAGGACCCGATCAGCGCGGGCTTCATCACCGCCATCTCCTCGGCCTTCGGCTACCTCACACCGGCAGCACAGCCGGCCTTCACCATCATCTATGCCTCGGGCTATCTGACGGGGGCGGACTTCTTCAAGGTCGGCATCCGCATGATGATCCTGTCCTTCGTGGTGCTGATTGCCATTTCGGTGCTGTACTGGCCCCTCCTCAGTCCGTAAGTTAGCCCGATGGCCTTCAGTCGATCCCACCTCTCGGAACGGCAGGAAGCAGCCGTCCGCAAGACGCTGCAGAACCTGCGCGCCCAGCGGCGCAACCGCTTCCGGGTGCTTGCCTGCATCGACGGAAGCGAGCAATCCCTCGTCACCGTGCGTTTCGCGGCCCGCTTCTCGGTTCAGGACAACTGCGACCTGATCGTACTGTATGTGAGGCCCATCGATTCCGGACTCCAGTCCGGCGGCCTGCAGGTGAAACTGGCGCGCCAGAACATGCTGGAAGCAGGCTTCGACCTGCCCGGTGTGCGACACCTGAAGGATGCGCTCGAAGTGCTGAAGCAAGAGGGGATCGACGTTTCCGGCTGGCCCAAGGAAGCCCAGCAGCGCGATGCCTGGGGCGACCCCGCAGGCGACAACAAGATCGAGTTCAGAAGCCCCGAAGGCCGCTCCGTGGTGCTGAAGCTCAAGACCGCGCCGGATGCCGCCAACGGCATTCTCGACCAGTATGAGCTGGGGCCCTACAATCTCATGATCCTGGGGCAACCCTCGCGCTGGCATGGTGAGGTCATGTCCTTCTTCCGCACCGGCGTGGTGCAGACCGTCACCACCATGGCGCCCTGCTCCGTACTGGTGGCCCGCGACAGCCTCGGCCGCAGGGGCTTCTTCATCTGCACCGATGGCTCGTCGCGCTCCATGCAGGCGGTGCGCCGCGCCGCCGTTCTGGCGGAGGTGACGGGCGAGCCCATCACGCTGTTTTCCGCCGCCGACAGCGCGGAGGGCAAGCCCGCCGCCGAGGAAGCGGTCGCAAATGCCAGGGCGCTGCTCAAGGCGATGAAGATTCCGGTGGCCGAGACGCGCGTGGCGATCGGCAAGGCGGCCGAGGAAATCGTGGCGCTCGGTTCGGAGTACAAGGTCATCGTGGTGACGGACGAGGGCCGCACGCGGCTGCAGCGCCTCATCCGCGGCTCCACCGCGTCCGATGTGGTGCGTAAGGCCCGCACCAGCGTCCTCAACGTGAGATAGGCTGATAACGATACCAACTGCCGGAGGAGACCCATGGCGGACTACAGGCTCTATTGCATGGGCGAGTCGGGCAATGCCTACAAGGTGGCGCTGATGCTGGAACTGTGCCGGCTCGACTGGCAGCCGGTGTGGGTCGATTTCTTCAATGGTCAGACACGCAGCGACGATTTCCGCGCCAGCCTGAACGAGATGGGCGAAGTGCCCGTGCTGGAACATGAGGGCCTGAGGCTCAGCCAGTCCGGCGTGATCCTCGATTACCTGGCCGAAATCACCCGCAAGTTCGGGCCGAAGAGCGAGGATGAGCGGCGCGAGGTCTGGCGCTGGATCCTGTTCGACAATCACAAGTTCACGGCGAACCTTGCAACGCTGCGCTATCTCATCCAGTTTGCGAGGACCGGCGAAACGCCGGTGACCGAATTCCTGCGCGCGCGGGCCCGGACCGCGCTGAAGATCGCCGACGCGCATCTGGCCGACAAGCCCTTCATCATCGGCAAGCGCGCCACCATCGCCGATCTCTCGATGGCGGGATATGTCTTCTACGGCGAGGAATTGACCGTGCCGCTGGAACCCTATGTGAATGTGCTGAAATGGATGGACCGCATCCAGGCGCTGCCCGGCTGGAAGCACCCCTATGAATTGATGCCCCGCACCGCGTCCTGACGGATAAGCACAGCGCGGCCACCCTGGGTGCCGCGCGTTGCGTCATCGGCAAGAGACTGTGTTCAGGAACCTCAGCCCCGCGCTGGTTCCATGGCGTCGAGATATTCGTCCAGGTGCTCAAGGTTCTCGAAACGCATCCAGCCTTCGTCGGTTTCGGCTTCCACGGTGCCGTCCGAGAGGATACGCGCCGGCCTGCGGCGGATGAACCGCTCTTCGACGACGTAGAGTTGGCCGTCATCGATCACCGCCTCCTCTTCGAGCACCTCGTCTTCGATCACCGCCTCAGCCGCCACCACCTCTTCCACGGCCTCGGCCACGTCCTCGGCGGCGGATGGTGCGGGGCGGGCCGCATCCGTCACATCCTGCTTCTGCGGAAAGGCCTGCTCCATCTTCTGGCGGGCCTGTTCGATGGCGTTGATGGTGTCGCGGGTCTCATCCGACATGCTGGACACATCGGCGGCCGCGTCAGCCGTTTCGGCAATGGGTGCGGCTGCGGCAACGCTGGCGCCGCCCGCCGTAAATTCGGGTTTGGCCGCGGTGGGGGCCACCACGGCAGCCGCCGGAACGGCGATGCGTTCCGCAAGGGCCACGCGCTGGGCATGCAGCGCATCGATCACGCTGCCAAGCCCCAAGGCCAGGATTCCGCCCACCAGAAGGATGGTGGAGGTGTCGAGCGAAATCATCGCGGCCGCCGGTTGAAGCGAAGCCAGATTGACGGCACCAAAGGCGACGCCGGCCGCGATCAGCAGAATGCCGGCAATCCACATCAGTTTCGACATCACACCCTCCCTGGGCCGAATCGAATCGCCCGCAGTTGTACCGGCCTCCTAAACAGCGCAGGTTTGGTTAAAATTCCATCAACCGGCGGGCCGGAACCTATTCATTCTCCACGACAATACGCGGTGCAGGCCTGGCCAGGCCGCCACCCTCGAGGGCTGCCCACACCTGCCGCGCCACATCACGATACAGCGCCGCATGGAGGCCTTCCGGTTGTGTGGCCACCACGGGTTCGCCTGAATCCGAGCGCATCCGGACCTCCTTGTCCAGCGGAATTTCCCCAAGGAAAGGCACGCCGATCCGGGTGGCCTCCTCCTTGGCGCCGCCATGGCCGAAGATTTCATGGCGTTCACCGCACTTGGTGCAGATGAAGTAACTCATGTTCTCGACGATGCCGATCACCGGCACATTCACCTTGGCGAACATGTTGAGGCCCTTGCGTGCATCGATCAGCGCCAGGTCCTGCGGGGTGGAGACGATCACCGCGCCGGCCAGCGGCGTCTGCTGGGCGAGCGTCAGCTGCACGTCGCCCGTGCCGGGCGGCATGTCGATCACCATGACATCGGCCGGGCTCCATTCGGTTTCACGCAGGAGTTGGGTCAGTGCCGACATGACCATGGGCCCGCGCCAGATCATCGGCGTGTCTTCCGGCACGAGGAAACCAACCGACATCACCTCGACGCCATAGCCGTTCAGTGGCTTCATCTTCTTGCCCGCCGCGTCCGAGGGTTCCGGCTTGCCGGTGAGGCCGAACAGCTTGGGGATGGACGGTCCATAGACGTCGGCATCGAGCACTGCCACCTTGAGGCCAATCGACTGCAACCCGAGCGCCAGATTGACCGCGGTGGTGGACTTGCCCACCCCGCCCTTGCCGGAGGCAACCGCGATCAGATACCGGATGCCGGGAACCCCCGTGCCGCGCTGCGGAGGCTGCTGTGCCGCGGGCTGGTCTTGCTTGGCGGAACGCTCCGCCGTCAGCGCCACGATGGCGCGCGAGACGCCCGGAATGCCAAGCACCGCCTTTTCAACGGCGCCGCGCAGGACTTCCATGGTCTTCATGTGCTGCGGCGTGGCCGTCAGGGCGAACATCACCGTTCCACCATCGATGGCGATGTCGGACACCAACCCGGCCGACACGACATTGCCGCGCCCATCCGGCGCCGCGATGCGCTTCAAAACCGAGAGGACGTCATCCTGCGTAAAGCTGGCCATGGTTAAAAATTCCTTTCACAGCACAATCATTTAGACTGCGGGCTGGCAGCCTTCAAGGTGGCTGGCAAGGCCGCCCGCCATGGCCTGATCACCACGGCCCTCCTGCAGCGAGTCAGTCTTCCTTGTTGCTGACCCCGGCGGATTCGAAGGTAGCCATGCCATTGTGCAGGTCGGCGGCCGCCTTGACGATGCCCGCCGCCATGGCAGCGCCCGAGCCCTCACCCAACCGCATGCCGAGTTCGAGCAAAGGCTTCATTTCCAGCCGGTCCAGCAGGCGCCGATGGGCCGGTTCCGCCGAGAGATGGCCAGCAAGGCAATGGTCCAGCGCGTCGGGCCGCATGGCCTTGAGTACGGCGGCGGCGGCGGTTGCCACATAGCCGTCGATGATCACGGGGATGCGCTGCAGCCGTGCCGCCAGAATGGCGCCGGCCATTGCCGCCAGTTCGCGCCCGCCGAGGCGGCGCAGCACTTCAAGCGGATCAGAGAGATGGGATTTGTGCAGTGCCACGGCACGGCGTACCGCA
>JBIIGF010000171.1:0-4986 GCA_044236665.1 Aestuariivirga sp.
CACCTGCCGCAGTGCATCGGCGAAGCCATGCTGCTCGACCCCGACCTCGCCGCTGCCATTGCCGCCGTCGAGGATGAGTTGCACTGGCTCCAATCCTCCACCTATACCGACGACATCCTCGGCGAAGGCTTCTCGCAGAACTATGGCTGGGCCGAGATCATCGGTCCCAACGGCTTCTTCCCCGGCGATGATTTCCTGCTCGGCCTCCTCATGCTGGGGCCGGACCGCCATTACCGCGACCATTATCATCCGGCACCCGAACTCTACTGGCCGCTCACCTCGGCCAGCCAGTGGAGCATCGACAGCGGACCATTCGTGGAACAGGTGCAAGGGTCGCTGATCTGGCACCCGTCCATGGCCATGCACGCGACGATCACCAGAGAGACACCATTGCTCGCCGTCTGGGCCTGGACGAAGGATGTGGCGACGCCTGCCAGGTTGAAGCGTCAGTAGCCCGGCGGCGGAATGAAGCCGCCATATTCCTTTTCGAGCAGTTCGGCGAAACGGATCGATGTGTAGTCGCCGTATTGGCGGGTGATGATCTGAACGCCGGCCGGCAGGCCATCGGGCGTCAAGCCCATGGGCGCCACGGTCGAGGGCAGAAGAAAGCAACCTGAATAGCCTGCCCAGAACAATTGATCCGTGGTCGGAACATCCTTTCCGTTCACCGGAATGGTGCGCTCATGACGCTCGCCCACATGGTCATGCGGGAAGGCCGCAGAGGCGGCGGCAGGGCAGATCATCACGTCCCAGTCGTCGAAGAACTGCTCCCACAACAGGCGCATCTGGTGGCGGCGCTCGTTGTATTTCAGCCAGTCGCGGTGCGGCAGCACATAGGCGCGCAGCATCTTTGTCAGGTAACTGTCATCACGCGGGTCGGCTGCCGCCACGCGCGCGGCGTTGGCGGCGAACTCGGCATCCGACTGGCGGCGGCTGGTGGCCGAGCGCAGGAGAGCGATATAGACATCCATCGCCTCCCTGGTGGTGAAGGCGGGCCGCGCCGTGGTCGAGAGCGTCTTCACCCGCTTGCCGAGGAACTGCGTCAGTTTGCCGAGCAGGTCCTGCACGGTGAGATCCACTTCCGACTGCTCGTCGGTCATCATCACCGCGACGCGGAATTGCTTCAGCGATGTCTGCTTCGCCTGCGGCAGCGTGAGCTTGTAGCCGCGCGCCTCGGGCCCCACCGGCCCGGCGATGACCTTCATCATGGTGGCGAGATCGCGCGCCGAGCGGGCGAGCGGGCCTGCGACCGTGATGTCGCCCGGCTGCACGACGCCGGGCAGCAGATGGCCCTGATAGGGGACCACGCCCCAAGTTGGCTTGTGGCCGTAGACGCCGCAGTAATGGGCGGGATTGCGGATCGACGCGCCGATGTCGGAGCCGATTTCGAGCGCCGACATGCCGGTGGCAAGCGCCACGGCGGAGCCACCCGAAGAGCCGCCCGGCGAGCGCGTCAGGTCCCAGGGGTTGTTGGTCGTGCCGTAGATCGCGTTGTAGCTCTGCCAGTCCGCCAGCATGAGGGGCACATTGGTCTTGCCATAGATGATGGCACCTGCCGCTTCGAGGCGTGCGATGGCAATGGCATCGCTGGAAGCGATGTTGTCGCGGAAGCGCGGGTCGCCCCAGGTGGAGGGCAGGCCCACCATGTCGAAGCTTTCCTTGGCTGTCATCGGCACACCGTCGAAGGGGCCGAGCGGTGCTGCCTTCCTCAGCCGCCGGTCTGCCGCGGCGGCCGCCTTCCTGGCGCGCGTGAGGTCGGTCACCACCACGGCGTTCAAAGCGCCATTGTGCCTCTCATACTGGCTGAGGCAGTCTTCCAGCAGGGCGCTGGCGGTGGTTTTCCCAGCCCGCAGCAGGCGGGCCAGTTCGGTGGCGGACCGGAAGTGAAGCGGAAGGCTCGGCATGGGTCTGGGCTCCTGTCAGAACCGAGCCTAACCCGGCGCCTGCCATTCCGCAAAACCGCCCCTGCATGACAGAACTGCAGTGGCGGCGCTTCGCGCGCGCGTCTAGAACAACACCATGGACCGCCGCCGCCTCATCATCGGTTATCTGCTCGTTGCGGCGGGTGCTGCGCTGTTTTCCTCCAAGGCCATCTTCATCAAGCTCGCCTATCTGGAACGGCATGATGCGCTGCTCATCCTTGCCTGGCGCATGGTGTTCGCGCTGCCGTTCTTCATCGTTGTGGGGGCGGTGGCCTTTGCGAAACGCAAGGCCGAGGCCAAGCCCTTGCCCCGCCGCAACGCCGTGCTGGGCGCCATCGGCGTCGGCTTCATCGGCTATTATCTCGCCATGGTGCTGGATTTCGCCGGGCTTCTCTATGTGACGGCGCAACTCGAGCGGCTGGCGCTCTTCACCTATCCCGTGTTCCTCATTTTCATCGGTGCGGCTTTCTTCGGCATGCGGCTCACCCCGGCTGCCATCATCGCCGCGCTGGTCTCCTATCTGGGCCTCGCGATCGTGTTCCTCTCGGACTTCGCTGCGGGCGGCCCCAACGTGATGCTGGGCACGCTGCTGGTGCTCGGCTCTGCGGTGGCCTTCGCCGTTTATCAGCTGATGGCCAAGCGCTATATCGGCGAGATGGGGGTGGCACTCTTCACCTCCGTGGCGCTCTCGGCGGCGGCGGTGATGACGCTGTTCCATGTCTTCATCGTGCGTGGCCATCTCGATACGTCGATGTCGGTCCACTATTTCCTTTTGGCGGCCGGCATCGGCATCCTGGCGACGGTGCTGCCCTCATTCTTCGTCAATGCCGGCATGGCCAGCATCGGGGCGACATCCACCGCACTGATCTCCAATGTCTCGCCCTTGCTGACCATCTATTTCGCGGTGGTGCTGCTGGGCGAGGAGTTCACGCTGCCACACGCCATCGGCACGGCGCTGGTGGTCGGCGGCGTCGGCTATCACACCTGGCGGGAGATCCGGAAACCTGAGGGCACGCCAGCATGAGCGGGCTTCCCCCGGCCGCCGTTTTCTGATCTTCTGCATGGCCATGGATCGCCACCCCTTGTCGCCCCGCCTCGACCACTGCCCTGAATCCCTGCCGCGTGAGGCCTATGTCTCGCCGGAATGGTTTTCCCGCGAGATGGCCACCATCTTCGCCCGGAGTTGGGTCTGCGTCGGCCGGCTGGCCGATTTTCCGGAGGGTGTCATCCGGCGGGTGAGCGTTGGGTCCGCCGCGGTCATCGTCTGCCGGGGCGAGGCGGGCGTGTCGGCCTTCCATAATGTCTGCCGCCACCGCGGCGCGGAACTCTGTGCGGAAGACCGGGCCACGGGCAAGCTCATCACCTGCCCCTATCACGCATGGTCCTACAAGGCCTCGGATGGAAGCCTCGTCGCCACCGGCCCCGCCCGGCCCACGGCGGACTTCGACAAGGCGGCGCACGGGCTGCTGCCCGTCGCCACTCGCATCTGGAACGGTTTCCTGTTCCTCAATGCGGCTGAAGAACCGGGGCCGCTCACGGCGGATGTGCCGCTGTCGCTTCTCGACAACTGGCCGATGGACAGCCTTGTCACGGGTCACCGCTGGGTGAAGGACCTCGCCTGCAACTGGAAGGTCTTCTGGGAGAACTATTCCGAGTGCCTGCATTGCCCGGGTGTGCACCCGGAGCTGTGCGACATGGTGCCGATCTACCGCGAGGGTATCATGGGGCCGTCGGAGGCGCTGGGCTGGACGCCGGATGCCCCGGCCCGCCGCAACCTGAGGCCTGGCGCCGAGAGCTGGACCATGGATGGCAAGCCCTGCGGCCCGGTCTTCGCGGGCCTGTCGGCGGCGGAGCTTGAGCGCGGCTACAGTTTCGTCACGATGTGGCCCTCGGTCTATGTGGTGGCGCATGTGGACTATGTGCGCGCCGTGCGGATCGAGCCCCTGTCGCCCGAGCACACGCGGCTCACGGCCGAATGGTACTTCCCGCAGGCAACGCTCGATCAGCCGGGCTTCGACGCGGCAAAGGTTGCGGCCTTCGCCAGCCTCGTGCTGACGCAGGATGGCGCTGCAGCCGAGATGAACCAGCGGGGGCTTCGCTCACCCGCCTTCGTGCGCGGGCGGCTGATGCCCGAGGAATATGAGATCCATCGCTTCCACCAGTGGATCAAGGCCCGGATGGCGCATCCGGGCTGAGCGAAAAAAAGGCCGGGCGCGTGGCCCGGCCGTCAGTCTGGGAGGAACGTCGGAAAAGGGTCGGACTACGACACGTTGTCGGGCAGTACTTCCTTGCGCTTGGCCATGAAGGCCTGCAGCTGCTCATCGATGCCTTCGTCAAGGGCCGGGGCTTCATAATCGCGCAGCATCTGCTTCCAGCGCTCGTTGGCGCGCACCACGATGTCCTTGCCGCCTTCGTCACGCCACTGCTCGAAGGAATTGTTGTCGGCAAGCTGCGAGCGCCAGAAGGCCGTCTCGAAATTCGCCTGGGTGTGGGCGCAGCCCAGATAGTGCGAGCCGGGGCCCACTTCGCGGATCGCATCCATCGCCTGGCCATTCTCCGAGAAGTCCACGCCCTCGGCGAACTTCTGGTACATGGAGAGCTGGTCGGCATCCATGATCAGCTTCTCATAGCCCGAGGCGAGGCCGCCTTCGAGCCAGCCCGCGGCATGGAGCGCGAAGTTGACACCCGACAGCACCGTTGACCACATGGTGTTGGCGCTCTCATAGGCCGCCTGCGCATCGGGAAGCTTGGAGCCGCACAGGCTGCCGCCCGAGCGGAAGGGAACGCCCATGCGGCGGGCAAGCTGCGCTGCGCCGAAAGTGACCATGGCGGGCTCCGGCGAGCCGAAGGTGGGCGCACCTGACTGCATCGACATCGAGGCAGCGAAGGTGCCGAACACCACAGGCGCACCGGGGCGACACAACTGGGTGAAGGCGATGCCGACGGAAGCTTCCGCCAGGATCTGCGTCAGCGTGCCCACCGTGGTGACCGGCGACATGGCGCCCGCCACGATGAAGGGCGAAATCACGCATGCCTGATTGGCGCGCGCCAGCACTTTGAGGGC
>JBIIGF010000172.1:0-4982 GCA_044236665.1 Aestuariivirga sp.
GTCGTCGCGCTCGATGGCCACCACGCGGGGTGCGCCCTCCATCAGCAGCGCGCGTGTCAGGCCGCCGGGGCCGGGGCCCACTTCGATCACGGTACAGGCCTCGAAAGGCCCTGCCGCGCGTGCGATGCGCCGTGTCAGGTTCAGGTCGAAGAGAAAGTTCTGGCCCAGCGCCTTCTTGGCGGCAAGGTCATGGCGGGCGATGACCTCGCGCAGCGGCGGCAGCCCGTCCCCGGTCATCTGGCGGCCTCGGCCATGCGTGCCGCGAGCCTGATCGCGGCGATGAGGCTTGCCGGATTGGCGCTGTTCTTGCCCGCAATGGTGAGCGCCGTGCCATGGTCTGGCGAGGTGCGGATGAATGGAAGCCCAAGGCTCACATTGATGCCGCCGTGGAAGTCGAGCGTCTTGACTGGGATCAGCGCCTGGTCGTGATACATGCAGAGGATGGCATCATAGGCCGCGCGGGCTTCGGCGTGAAAGGCCGTGTCGGCGGGAAGCGGTCCCATGACGTCATAGCCTTCTTCGCGCAAGGTGGCGAGTGCCGGCCTGATCGTGTCGATCTCTTCGCGGCCCATGGTGCCGTTCTCACCCGCATGCGGGTTGAGGCCGGTGAAGGCCAGCCGGGGCCTTGCGATGCCGAAGTAGCGGCTGAGGTCGCGTGCCGTCACCCGCGCCTGCGACAGGATCGCTTCGCGCGTCAGGGCCTGTGGCACATCCTTCAGCGGAATGTGAACGGTGATGGGGACGGTGCGGAGGTCTGCCGCCACGAGCATCATCACCTCCTGTACGGGGTGCCCGTGTTGCGCCGAAAGATGCGCCAGATAGTCGGTGTGGCCCTGGTGGCGGAAGCCCGCCGCATAGAGCGCTTCCTTCTGGATCGGATTGGTGACGATGCCCGCCGCTTCGCCGGCCATGGCGAGCGAGACCGCCTCATCGATGGCGTTGATCACCTGTGGCGCTGTGGCGGGTGCGGTCGTACCGGGCGTGGGGTGTGCGGCCAGCGGCCGATGCAGCACCGGCAGCGCTGTGGGGAAGACTTGGCCAGCCTCCGCGGGGGAGGTGATGGCCCTGACCGCCAGGCCGGGGTTGCGGGCCTGCCAATAGTCCTTGTCGCCGATCAGGGCGAAGCTGCAGGAGGCCTCATGACGGAGGGCCGTCCAAGCGCCGGCGGTGATTTCAGGTGCGATGCCGGCCGGTTCGCCGCTGGTCAGGATGAGGGGGCGCACTGCCATGCCGCTGGCCGGTCACTGCGGGGCGTAGCTGGGGTCGCGGTACTCGACATAGACCTTGTCGCGGATGGTGTTCAGGTAATCCTGCTCAAGCTTGTCATACTTGTCGTTGATGACCAGCCGCTCGATCTGCTCGCGCGAGGGCATGGTGAAGTCGGGCTTGGGCGGGGTCAGCTTGCGCGTGCCGCAGAAGGCGATGAGCTGCATGCCGTTCTTGCCGCGCATTGGCCCCACGGCGCTTCCCGGCCCTGCCTTGTCGAGGATCTCGCGCATCTGCTTGGGCAGCTTGGCGCCGTCGGCTTCAAACTTCTTGCCGATCCTGACATCGAACACGCCCTTGGCGGCGGCCCTTGCCGAGTCGCAGCCCTTGAACCGCTTGGCGATCTGCTGGGCCTCGATGGCGCGGGCCTGCATCAGCATCATGTCTTCGCCGTCCACGGGCAGCGAGATTTCCAGCAGCGTGTAGACGGTCACCGGCTTCATGCGCGGATCGTTCATGATCTTCGCCATCTCGGCGTTCACGTTGGACTTGATCTCGGCCGTCTTGGCATCGATTTCGGCGGCGCTGGCCTTCACGTCCTCGCGGTATTTGGCAGCGATGATGCGGCTGAACCCCATCTGTGCTGCAAGGAACTGGCGGAACGTCGCCTCGCTGATGCCCCTGGCCTGCAGTTTTGCCAGCAATTCCTTGCGCGTCAGCTTCATGCCCTTGGCGGCACGGTCAATGCGGTCGGTGATGTCGGAGTCGCTCGGCATCATGCCGAGGCGCTTTGCTTCCGTGATCTTGACCTGATCGTCGATCATGGAGCGCAGCGCCTGCTGCTTGGTGAAGCCGCCCTTTGGTGCCTGATCGAGGATTTCGAGGAGATAGATGTGCTGCTCGAGATCAAGTTCGGTGATGGGCGAATCATTGGCCACCGCGATGATGCTTTGCGAAACCGCCAGGGCCGGGCTTGGGGCTGCCAGCATCAGGCTGCACGCCAGTGGAGCCGCCATCGCGGCTGCTACAATCCTGCGGATCACATTCATCAGAATGAGAACTCACCATCTACGGCGCCGAGGGTGCGGAGTTCGACTCCAAGTTCCACCCGATGATCATACCCGTTGTTGTTGACGCCAAACTCATCGTCACGCGACATCGCGTAGGCAAGCTCCACCCTCATGCAATCGCAGTCGAATGCCACGCCGATCTTGTCCTGCATCAGGCTGTTTTCCTCGAGATCATAGCGGAAACCGCCGAAAACCGACCACACTTCGTCAATGTTGTACTGGGCATCCGCCCAAATCTGCTGGCCGTCATGGGGCCGGCCATAATCCTCGGCCTTCTTGACATCAGCATAGCTTACAGACCCAACAAAATCGCCCAAAGTAAGGCCGAGCGTCGCTTCCTGCGTGTTGATCTGCGAGAAATCCTCCTCGACCCTGGCCTGATACCCCAGCGTGATGCCCTGGGTCAGATGCAGCGCGACGGCACCCACCAGGTTCGAGGCCATGCCTTCGAGCCCGGAGCCTTCGGTGAAGCTGTTCTTGCCCGCGATGTGGAAACTCTCGCCAACGCTCGCACGGAGGAAGCCGCCGCTCGCGCCGAGCAGGGTGTAATTCACTCCGACATTGGCCCTGACGCCGCCTTCGCGCCGGTCATAGCCGGTAAAGCGGTCGCTGAGGAACAGGTTGCTCGTGTCGAAGTTGAGGGTGATCGCGTCTTCATTGGCGTTGGCGGCGTCGATCTGTTCGGAGGGCGAGGCGATGATCTGCGCCACCGGCGTCAGCACGCTCTGCAGCGATCCGTGGCTGGCGACGAAAGGCATGCGCGCGTCGAGGCCCGCGGTCGGCGTCACATAGAAGTTGGTACCGGTCTCCTCGGCGGCGTCCGGCACATTGTGCGAGATGAAGAAATCCGAACGCAGTTGGGCGAAGGGGGTCACCACCAGCCCCGATTGCTGGATCATCTGCCGCTGCCAATCGGCCGAGGCCTCGGCATGGGTCTGATGCGTGCCGAGCATCAGCCCGCGTTCCGGATCGTCGACGGATGTCTTGCGCTCAAGCGAATAGGCGTCGAACTGGAAGCTCATCTCGCCGCCGAACACGGCTTGGTCCAGCACATAATCGCCCGTCACGAAGGGCGTGGCCATCGGCATTTCCGTCTGCTCTTCCTGCCTCACCAGGGTTTGCCAGCCGATCATCTGGGCCTTGGTGTAGTTTCGGTCCGAAAGGCCCGTTGCCTGCACATAGCTTGCCAGCATGTTGCGGCTGTCGAGGTCGTATTCGGAGAGGAAATTGCGGTCGCTCACCGTGGTGCCGTCCCAGCCCCAGCTCCAGCTGTCGTTGATGATGAAGGCGCCGGTCGTGCGTGCCGCGCCGCGCCACGGGCGCTCCACCTTTCTGCTGTCCTGGGGGTCAAGCTCGTAGATGCCGTAGCCGCGCAGCGTATAGATGCCGGAGTTGAGGCGGTGGCGGAACTCGACATCACCCAGCGCGCCCTGCTGGGTTGTCCACATGGGCGAGAAGGTCATGTCCATGTTGGGCGCGATGTCCCAGAAATAGGGCGTCACCACGCCGAAGCCGTAACCGCCGGTCTTGAAACTCGGCAGCAGGAAGCCGGAACGCCGCTTCACCGTCGGGTCGGGATAGGCGAGATAGGGGCTCCAGAGCACTGGCACGCCGCCCACTTCGAGGCGGGGGTTGTCGTAATAGATCGTGCGCTCTCGGGTATCGTGCCTGGCTTCTTTCGCCACGATCTGCCAGGCAGGAGTTCCGCCGGCGCTCACGCACTCCTTGCAGGCGGTATAGGTCGCCTTCTCGTAGACGATCACGCCGTCGGCATAGCGCTGGGCATATTGCGCGGTGATCGTCACGTCGTTGGTCAGCAGCGCCTTTACGTGGTTCGCGAAGCCTTCCTTGAAGCTTTCCTTCAACTCCGCCGAATCCGCTTCCAGCACATTTCCGTTGGGTTCGCGCAGCACTACCGAGCCATTGGCGCTGAACACCCCGGTCTTCATGTTGTAGGCGACATTGGTGGCGGTCAGAACATAGGGGCCGTAGGTCAACTGAACTGTGCCGGAGGCGGTGGCCACTTCTGTTT
The DNA here is from genome assembly GCA_044236665.1 of Aestuariivirga sp. GTDB lineage: Bacteria > Pseudomonadota > Alphaproteobacteria > Rhizobiales > Aestuariivirgaceae > Aestuariivirga. The sequence continues at coordinate 4,309 of JBIIGF010000172.1, forward strand.
TTTCGTCATAGGTCAGGCGGTCGGCCACCACATCGACCTTGGTTCCCTTGGGAACCGGCTTGTCTTCGGGCGCCACGAAGTCCGGCGCATCGGCAATCCGGGCCTCGGAACCGGCAACCGGAAGTGCCACGCCCACAGCCGCCAGCAACGCCAGAATGCAACACTGCATAACTGGCCGCTTCAACATGCGAAGGTTGAAACGAAGAGATTTCACCTGTGTCCGAACTCACGCGATACGGTGCGAAGTCTTAACGGCTTTCCGGAGGGCCGTGAAGCCCTGACTTCACCTTTCCGCACACAGCCGTCTGGATGGTCCTGAACCTTGGAAAGTCTTGGTTAATGCGGCGTTACGGCCAGAGGCGTGGGGGAGGTCCGTTTCCAAGCTGGAAGAAACCGGCTAAGACGATGTCTTCTGTTGTCCTGAAGGCCATCCCATGAAAATCAACTTCGCGTCCCCGTCGCTCCCGAAATCCGGGGTCCTCATCCTGCTGTGCCCCGAAGGCGGGGCTCTGACCGGGCTTGCGGCGGAACTGGACCGGCGGACCCAGGGCCACATCAGCCGTGCAATGAAGGCTGCGGGCTTCACCGGGCGGCGCGACACGACGCTGGATGTCGTGGCGCCAGGCGGCGGGCTCGCCCGTGCCGTGCTGTTTGGACTGGGTGCCCCCAAGGCG
>JBIIGF010000173.1:0-4975 GCA_044236665.1 Aestuariivirga sp.
AGGGAACCGTCGCTCGGCCAGATCCGGCTGCGCTTTGGCTGCAGGGGCGGGACCTTCAGACCCTCCTGCCGCCAGATCCGCTCCACCCGCTTGTCGTTGACCACCCAGCCCGACGTGCTGCGCAGGAGAGATGCCATCTTCCGGTATCCCAGCCGAGCGTGTTCCCGGACCAGAGCCACAAGGTCGTCCGTCATTTGCTCCTCGTCGTCCCGGCCCCGCGGGATCTTGCGCTGTGTCGACCGGTGCTGTCCGAGCGCCGCACAGGCCCGGCGCTCCGAGATCGACAGAGCCTGCCGGACGTGCGCGATGCACACCCGGCGCCGCGCGGGGCTCAGTAGTTTCGCTGGCGCGGACCTTCGGTTCCCCGTGCGGCCTCCTTCAGGATGAGCTTGTCCAAGGCCAGGTCGGAGACGGCCTTCCGCAGCCTGGCATTCTCAAGCTCCAGTTCCTTCAATCGCTTCACCTGGTCAAGCTTCAGCCCGCCATACTCCTGCCTCCACCGGTAACAAGTCACCTCGGTCACCCCGATCTGCCGCAAAGCGTCAGCCACCGGTGTCCCCTGAGAAACAAGGACATCCACCTGCCGCAGCTTGGAGACGATCTCTTCAGGCGTGTGCTTCTTCCTTGGCATGTTCTGATCCTCCTTGATGCCATAAGACATACGTCAAGTCGGACCACTTCCATGGGGGTGGATCAGCGGGCGAGATCACCGGAGTTGGGCACCAAGCAGCCCACAGCTTGCTGGTAACTTGCACCGGGCTGATTGCCTCGGTATTGAGGCGCTTTACATGAATAGCCGCACGGGCAATCAGGAGATCCCCATGGTCAAACTCAGCCGCTGCATCATCACCTTCGCCATTGCGGCCATTTCGGGAGCGTTGGCCAGTTCTGCGCAGGCCGGCTTCAAGGCCGAGGTCAAGTATGCTCAGGTGGGTGAAATCAGGATGGCTTACTACACGCGCGGACAAGGCGATCCCTTGATCATGATCATGGGCGCCGGAGGGGCCATGGGCGACTGGGACCCGGACCTGCTCGATGCGCTGGATGACACGAACACGCTGATACTCTTCGACAACCGAGGCTGTGGCCTGTCGACCGACACGGCGGAGAACGACACCACGATCCCCCAGATGGCGGATGACACCGCGGGGCTGCTCAAGGCGATAGGCTATGAGAAAGCCAATGTGCTGGGATGGTCCATGGGCGCACGTATCGCTCAACAGGTGGTTATCCGCCATCCCGATCAGGTCATGAAAGCCATCTTCGCGGCGCCGAACCCTGGCGGCACCATGCAGGTCAAGGCAGCGGAGTCCGTCGAGATGAAGCTCAACGACCCCAACGTGCCCGTCACGGACAAGACAGCTTTCATGTTCCCCGACACGGCTGTGGGCCGGGCGGCGGCGAAGCAGTCACTCGCCCGGCTCGCCGCGGCTCAGGCCAGCGGCGAGGCGCCGAACGACATGACCTGCTCGCCGCAGGCCGTGCTGCGTCAGGATCGCGCGCGCACCACGCTGTGGACCGCCGACACCACGAATTACCAGGACCTTGCCGACATCAAGGTGCCGGTTCTGGTGGCAGACGGCCGTGACGACATCATCGACCCGCCACAGAACTCCTCCATCATCGCCGCGCGCGTGCCCTTCGCATGGCTCACCTTCTACGAAGGCGGCCATGCCTTCCTCTACCAGTCCGCCGGGAAATTCGGGGCAACCGTGAACCTCTTCCTGAAATAGCCTGGTTGAGTGTGGCGGCGCGCCCCCACCTCCTTGCCACCCCGGCCCCGCTCCTCCAATCCCTGCTCCACCGCGGACGTCGTTCAGCGGTAGGACGGCAGCTTGCCCCTGGGGGCATTGACCTGCTGCTACGCGCCTTGCACAGCCGCGAAGTATGGCATCCCGTCCGTTTTCATCCGCTCCGTGAACCACGAATACCGGCTGCTGAAGGACTTATGCTGCAACGTCATGAAGACGAACTTCGATACGACGCGGTTCGTCGGGATGGACTTCAGCGATCCGAACGTCGATCTTTGGGCTATCGCCGAGGGCTTCGGCGCACGTGTTGAGACGATCACAAGCTCAGGCAACGTACCCAATGTGCTGTCGCGGGCGGAACCACCCCCTTGCAGCCCAACTGCGCCTCAGCCAATCTCCGCCCCGTTGCGGGCGTAGTACAGTGGTAGAATGATCGCAAACCAAGCTGCATGTCGCGGGTTTTGTTCCAGCCATCAGCTTCAATCCCCCGAACGGCTAAGCCACACACAGCTCCCCCTTCAGCCCAGAGCGACCCGCATGGCCTTGCGCAAGTCCAGCACCAGATGTGCGAAGCTCACCCCATGTCAACGCCGGAATAGAATTGGGCCACGGGAAGACGCAAAATCCGACAACCCACGCCTTGGAGAAGGGTGCTGCGCGAGGGCCGGCAGTCAGTAAGCCACGGCTTGCATTCTTACGCCAGCTTACGCCCGACAGCGCTTTCCAGGATCGCCCAAGCTTCGTCGCCATAGGTGCTCTTCCACTCGGCATAGAACCCTGCCTCGCGCAGCCTGGCCTCGAAGGGGGCGGGATCGGGCTCGTTGAAGGTGAAGCCTTTTGCTTCAAGTTCCGGGCGTAAAGACGCGTTCAGCTTGGCGAGATCGCCACGCTGGTTCATTCCGGCGGCATTAAAGTGCTTGCTGATGATCTGCTGCAGATCCTCGGGCAGAGCATCCCAGGCGCGCCGGTTGCCCAATAGCCAGAAGCCATCCCACATGTGATTGGTGACGGAGCAATACTTCTGGACCTCCCACAGCTTGGCGACCTTCAGGATCGACAGCGGGTTTTCCTGCCCGTCCACGATGCCGGTCTGCAGGGCCGGATAGACCTCGGCGAAATTGATCGAGGCCGGGGCGGAACCAAAGGCTTTGAACATCGAGGTCCAGAGCGGCGACACCGGCACCCTGATCTTCAGGCCTTCAAGGTCGGCAGGGGTTTCAATTGGATTGGTCGAGGTGGTGATCTGCCGGAACCCATTGTCCCAGATCGTGTCCATCACCACGAGACCGGCATCTTCGATTTGACCGCGCGCATAGGCACCCAGATCGCCGTCCATTGCGTTCCAGACGGCATTGTAGTCCGGAAAGGCAAAGCCGATCCCATTGATCGACGCGTTGGGAACCAGCGTCGACAGGATCAACGGCGACAACAGAAAGAACTCCACCTCGCCTGCCTGAAGCTGGCCCAACACGTCGGTGTCAGCACCAAGTTGGCTCGACGGGAAGATCTGGATGTCAACGCGCCCGCTGGATTCCTCAAGGATCGCGGCGGCGGCTTCGGCGCTGCGTATGTTGCTGGGGTGGGTCAGAGGTTGGTTGTTGGCAAATTTATAGTTGAACTCGGCAGTTTGTGCGCCGGCACGGCGCACAAAGGGCGCGGCGAGCAGGCCGGCAGATGCAGTTGCACTTATCAATGCAGCGCGGCGGGTTATGACCATAAGAGCTACTCCTGGGGATGCCCCAAACTCAGTTGAAAATGATAAGGCAGACGTTGTTGCTTGAACGTTATGCGCCATCAGGGAGGCGGTCAACCGACGGGGTGGCGGGTTGACCGGCATGGTGGCTTTGAAAGTTGGCCTTGAGCGCTGGCAGATGCTTTTGTTCCTTGGGGCAGCTGAATCCCTTCTTCGCTTCCAGTACGCCCGCGGCACTCAACCGCAATCCCATTTTCGCGGTATCACGCGGATCATGCGGAACGCGGCGGGCGGGCTCGTTACGACGACGGACCGCTCGATGCGGCTAGTCACTACCGCACGTTGGTCAGTAAAGTGATCATGGCGGTACGAACGGTACCGCCATTAATCTTGCCAATCTGTACCATGTTTGGTGTTCTCGTCTTCGGCAATTATACAATTATATGCCAAGCCTAACACCAGAAGCTGTACCAGAAGATTAGCCTGCCCTACGGCATTGCTATCAATAGCTGGCTGCTTTCAAACAGGTCCCCTCATAGGGTGAGAGCGTCTGCAACACGAAGGGCTGATAATAGTATATCACTCCTCCGTTTCGGCAGTAAAAGCTCGATACAGACAAGTTCAAGAACGAGGTCTGTCCACCAAAGTCGTCAATGTTCACCACTGAATTTGTGTCTGACCTAATGTCCCTGGTGTTGGCAGCGGCTCCTCCAAAGTGGGTGCCCAGAATGACTGCACGGGTGAGCATGCCGTATATTCCCGTGCCATTTCCTGCAATGGTCGACTGCAAGACCATCATGTCACTGTTGTAACCTAGGATTCCAGCTTGCGTGTTGTTCCGAATTTGAACGTTGGCTTGAGTGCCAGTCCGATTATCGATATTCAGGTTGCAGGAATTTAAGTTGAAGCCCCGGCCGCTGTTCTGCACGAAAACCGACCCACTGTTCTGAGCAATTACGATGACTGAGCTATTACCTCCGCAGTAAACGGCGTCCTTTGCACCGCTGATTACTGTTCGGGTTCCGTCTGGTCCAGCCTGTAAGCCCCCGTTTCCTTCAATCGTCAACGACGAGCTCAGGTCAACGATTATAGATTTGTCCTGATTGGCGTCAGTCGCGGTGTTTACTACTCGGCTATTAACGACCTCAACAGTTGCGTTATTGTGTACACCAATAACTCGAGAGGCTGATGATGTTGTAGCGAGGCTACTTACAAGCCTGAGAGTTCCACCATTAAGAGCCTGAACAGGTGTAGAGCTTCCCGACGAGCTCCTCACCGTCATGTTTCTGATCTGCATAAATCCCTGCGACGTTGCAGATATCAATGAGGCGCCTTGGTTGGCGTTCTGCCCGATCAGGAAAATAGTCTTTCCAGGCGGGACGACGATGTTCTCGCTGCACGTGCCTGTCACATTGATTGTGCCGTATGTTCCCGGGGGGACAGCATTGATCCTGTTCTGTAGCTTATTCGTTGCGGAGCATGTGATAGAAACGGTGGAAGTGGCCACGGCAAAGGCCGGTTGGTGACCAAG
>JBIIGF010000174.1:0-4974 GCA_044236665.1 Aestuariivirga sp.
AGCTTTCAACTGGTGAAGCAGTATGGCGAAGGCCGCCGCGCCTATCTGCGCACCATCGCAAAGCCCGTGAAGGACAGCGTGCGCGTGGCGGTGGACGGGATCGAGACAACGGCCTTCACCTGCGATGAGGCAACCGGCCTCGTGACGCTTGGCATGGTGCCGGCCGCCGGGGCGCGGGTGACGGCGGGTTTCCACTTCGATGTGCCGGTGCGCTTCGATACCGATGAACTGCGCATCGACCTGACGCAGTTCGAGGCCGGCGACATTCCCGATGTTCCGGTGGTGGAGATCCGCCCATGAGGGTGCTTCCCGAGGGGCTTTCAGAGCATCTCGCCAGCGGTGCGACCACGCTGTGCCATTGCTGGAAGCTGACGACGCGGCGCGGCGAGGCGATGGGTTTCACCGACCACGACCGGGCGCTGTCATTCGATGGCGTGACCTTCGAAGCGGATGCGGGTTTTAGCGCAACCGAGATCGAAAGCTCGCTGGGGCTGTCGGTCGACAATCTGGAGGCGTCGGGCGCGCTGTCATCAGGCCGGCTCAGCGAGGCGCGTCTGGCGGCGGGCGATTTCGACGATGCCGCGATCGAGGTGTGGCGGGTGAACTGGCAGGATGTGCGCCAGCGTGTGCTGCTGCGCAAGGGCCACCTGGGCGAGGTGACGCGCGGGCGGAATTTCTTCTCGGCCGAACTGCGCGGCCTTGCGCATGTGCTGAACCAGCCGCATGGCCGGCTGTTCCAATATGGCTGCGATGCGCGGCTGGGTGACGCGCGCTGCGGCATCGACCTGTCACAGCCGGCCTTCAGCGTGACCGCCACGGTGGCCGATGTGGCAGACGCCAGGCGCTTCACCGTGACGGGCGCTGAGATCTTTGCCGATGGCTTCTTCGCCGCGGGCAATTTCCGTTTCGTGACGGGCGGCAACCTTGACCGCGCCGGCCAGATCAAGTTTCACCGGCTGAGTGGTGGTGCGGCGCGCGTGGAACTCTGGCAGGACCTGCCGGAGGCGCCCGCCGCCGGTGACCGCATCCTGCTGCAGGCCGGATGCGACAAGCAATTCGCCACCTGCAGGGCCAAGTTCGGTAATGGCGTGAACTTCCGCGGCTTCCCCCACATGCCGGGCGATGACTTCGTGATGACCTATGCCAGCAACACGAGACGCAAGTCCGGCAAGCGGTGAGCACAGCCATGCCCATTGAACAGGAGATCGTTGCCGCGGCGCGCGGCTGGCTCGGCACGCCCTATTGCCATCAGGCGAGCCTCAGGGGTGTGGGCACAGATTGCCTCGGGCTGGTGCGTGGCGTGTGGCGTGAGGTGATGGGCGATGAGCCCGAAACACCGCCCGGCTATGCGCCGGGCTGGGCCGAGGCGGGCGGTACGGAAGCAATGGCGGAGGCCGCCCGGCGGCACCTGCGCGAAATACCGCCTCCAGATTTCCGGGCGGGTGATGTGCTGCTGTTCCGCTGGCGGCCGCACCTGCCGGCCAAACATGCCGGGATCGCCGTTTCGGCGCACCGCATGATCCATGCGCAGGACGGGGCTTCGGTGACGGAGATTGCGCTCTCTGCCTGGTGGCTCAGGCACCTTGCCTTTGCCTTCCGCTTTCCCGGAGTTGATGACTGATGGCGACTGTTGTGTTGCAGGCGGTGGGGGCTGGCATCGGAACGATGTTCGGCGGCCCGCTGGGCGCGGTGCTGGGCCGCGCCATCGGGGCTGCCGCCGGAAGCTTCATCGACCAGACACTGTTCGGCAGCGGCAGGACCATCGAGGGTGCCAGGCTTTCGGACCTCCGGGTGATGGCTTCCTCCGAAGGTGCCACGGTACCCCGGCTGTGGGGCCGGATGCGGGTGGCCGGGCAGGTGATCTGGGCTACCGAATTCGAGGAACGGCGCAAGACGGAGAACCAGGGCGGCAAGGGTGGCGGCGGCGGCGACAAGATCAAGACCTATTCCTATTTCGCCAATTTCGCCGTGGCGCTGTGTGAGGGCCGCATCGACCGCATCGGCCGGATCTGGGCCGATGGCGTGGTGTTCGATACCTCCGACGTCACCATGCGACTCTACCGGGGAAGCGAAACCCAGGAGCCTGACAGCCTGATCGTGGCTGCCGAGGGGGAGGGCCATGTGCCGGCCTACCGCGGCCTCGCCTATGTGGTGTTCGAGAGGCTGCCGCTGAAGCAATTCGGCAACCGCCTGCCGCAACTCTCCTTCGAGGTGTTCCGCAGCGGCGGTGGCGCGGAGGGCCATGTGCGTGCCATCACCATCATCCCCGGTTCAACCGAGTTTGGCTATGACACGGAGATCGTGACCCGCGAGGCGGAAGAAGGGATCACCGAGCCGGAAAACGCCCATGCCGAGGCGGGACAGAGCGACTGGAGCGTGTCGCTCGACCAGTTGACGGCAACCTGCCGCAATGTGGACGCCGCCTCGCTCGTGGTGGCGTGGTTCGGCACCGACCTGCGCTGCGGGTCTTGCGAGATCAGGCCCGGCATCGACAATGCGGAGAAGACAACCGCGCCGGAGACGTGGCGCGTGAACGGCGTCACACGCGCTGGCGCCTATCGCGTCAGCACGAATGACGGCGGGGCTGCCTATGGCGGCACGCCCTCCGACGCCTCCGTCATCCGTGCCATTCAGGACCTCAAGGCGCGCGGCCTCAAGGTGATGTTCCACCCCATGGTGCTGATGGACATTCCTGCCGCGAACGACAAGCCCGATCCCTATGGCGGCACGCGGCAGGCGAGCTATCCGTGGCGCGGGCGCATCACCTGTTCGATTGCGCCGGGCCGGCCCGGAACCCCGGACAAGACACCGGCCTGCGCTGCGGAAATCGCCGCCTTCGTGGGAGCGGCGAGGCCGCAGGACTTCACCACAGCGGCATTGGGCGTGAATTATTCCGGGCCGGCGGAGTGGAGCTTCCGCCGCATGGTGCTGCATTATGCCAGGCTCTGCGCGCTGGCGGGCGGTGTCGATGCCTTTCTGCTGGGCAGCGAGCTGCGCGGCCTTTCCACGCTGCGGCGCGAGGGCAATGCATTTCCCTTCGTGGCGGCGCTCTGCACGCTGGCCAGCGAGGTGAAGGCCATCCTGCCCGGGGCCGCGATTTCCTATGGTGCCGACTGGACCGAGTATAACGGCCACCAGCCTGCCGACGGCACGGGCGATGTGTTCTTTCATCTCGACGATTTCTGGTCGCTGCCCGATGCCGGCTTCATCGGAATCAACAACTACATGCCGCTGAGCGACTGGCGCGATGATGATCAGCACAAGGATCAATTAGCCGGAAGCATTTACAGCCTCGGGTACCTCAAGGGCAATATTGCGGGAGGCGAGGGCTTCGACTGGTATTACCGCAACATGGCCGAGCGCGCGCGGCAGGTCCGCACGCCGATTACCGACGGGGCCTATGGCAAGCCGTGGGTGTTCCGGGTGAAGGACCTGAAGAACTGGTGGCTGAACCGGCATTTCAACCGCCCCGGCGGCATCGAGCGCGCAACGCCGACCGCATGGGTGCCGCAATCCAAGCCCTTCTGGTTCACCGAGACGGGCTGCGCGGCAATCGACAAGGGCGCCAACCAGCCCAATGCCTTCATCGACGTGAAGTCGGCGGAATCGCTCATGCCCCATTTCTCGCAGGGCTGGCGCGATGACCTGATGCAGAACCGCTTCGTGACGGCGGTGAGCCAATACTGGTCGGCCGCCGGGAGCCACAATCCGGCGCTTGCCGGCGGCGTTGGCCGCATGGTGGAGCCCTCGCGCATTTTCTTCTGGGCCTGGGATGCAAGGCCATACCCGCAGTTTCCGGCGCGCGATGATGTGTGGTCGGATGCCGCCAATTATGCGCGTGGCCACTGGCTGAATGGCCGGATCGGGGCCATGCCGCTCTCGGCCGTGATCAGCGGCGTGGCCGCCAGCTGCGGGCTGGACGATGTCGACTGCGACGGGGTGGACGGGCTGATCGACGGCTTCGTGATCGACCGTGTGACCGCCGGACGCGATGCGCTGGAGGGGCTGATGCGGGCCTATGCCGTTGATGCGGTGGAGAGCGGCGGGCGGCTGCGCTTCTTTTCGCGCAAGGCGGCGGCGCTGGCTGCGGCGGCGCCCGATGATTTCGTCGAGATCGCGCCGGACCGGCCGCTCTACCTGCTGAGGCGCGCGCAGGAAACGGACCTGCCGCAAGCGGTGAAGATCTCCTATGCCGAGTCCGGGCTCGACTACCGGCTGGCGGTGGTGGAGGCTCAGGCCGGGGGTGGCTCCAGCCGCCGTGATGCGCTGATCGAGCTTCCCGCCGCCGTGCGCCAGGACGAGGCGCAGAAGCGCGCCCAGGTGATGGTGCAGGAAGCCTGGGCGGCGCGCGAAAGCGCTGAGCTGGCGCTGCCGCCTTCATTCCTGGCGCTGGAACCGGGCGATGCCGTGACGCTGTCGCTTGACACCGGGCCGGTGACGGTCAGGATCGAGGAGGTAGCGGATGGCCTGTTCCGCAAGATACGCGCCCGCCGCCATGATGCCGCAGTCTATGAACCGGCGGCCACTGCGGCGCGCGGTGAAACGGCGGCGGCTCCGGTTCTCTACGGAAAGCCCAGCGCCGTTCTGCTTGACCTGCCGCTGACCGAGGGCGACGCGACGCGGGCCCATGCGCCATGGATCGCCGCCACCGCCGTGCCCTGGCCCGGCGTTCTGAGCCTGTCACGCCGGACAGGTTCTGCCGCCTTCGCAGACAACATCACGCTCGATACGCCGGCCACCATGGGCTTTCTGACCAGCCCGCTCGACGCGGGGCCGCTCTATGTCTTCGACCGGGCGGCAGACTTCACGGTGAAGCTCACCTCCGGCCTTCTCTCCTCGGTCAGCGAGGAGGAGTTGCTGCAAGGCGCCAATGCCGCTGCCATCGGTTCCATGGAGGAGGGCTGGGAGATTATCCAGTTCAGGCAGGCCGAGCTTGTGGGCGCGGGAAGCTACCGCCTGTCATGGCTGCTGCGC
>JBIIGF010000175.1:0-4966 GCA_044236665.1 Aestuariivirga sp.
CGCTGGCGTGAGCAGCCGCCCCGCTCGTCACCCCAATTGCCACTGCAAGCATCGAGGCGCGGAGGGGCGAACAGAGAATTGTCTTCAGGCGCATTGTCGTTCCTCTTATGTGTCCGTTGCTAGATTGCTTGGGACATTTGGGCGCATGACCGAAGAAGGGATCTGGCACATCTGTGTTTGATGTTAGGCGGCCTTGCGGCGATGTCGCAAGTGTCGGATTTTGATGGTGTGGCGCTTGATCCGTTCTCGTTCTGGTAGGATGGTCTGCGCCCGGTCAAAGCAGGCATTGGCTGGCGTCAGATTGGGGATGCTCTCGCGGTACCAGAACCGGTTGTGGTCGGCGACGAGATCACTGTCTTCTACTCGAGACCACCGGGCAGGTCTCAGCTGTCGAGCAGGATAAGTTTCTTGTGCGTCTGGTGACAGCGCTCGATCTTGCCCTGCGTCTGGGGATATGGCGGCGCCCTGCGAAATTGGTTTATGCCCGTGTCCTGGTTCATCTCTTCGATCATGCGCCCATTCGGATCAAGACAGCTTGCAGCGGACAGGCTTGCCCCTCACCGGGACGTCACCCTGAAGCCCTTCTCTCGAAGGGCTTGCATTGCTGGCTGTCAGACGGTGGCCGATCATTTTCCTGCACAAAGGATGGTGTAGGCTCGGCCGGGCAATCATGGGTAGCCGGAAAGACGGAGGTCGCTGATGCCGGCTTCGATCCGGCTTTCTGTGTCATCAGAGTCCGCACTCAGGGCAAGTCCGATCAGCCTCAAATCCCGGCTTCCATAGGCACGGTTCAGGTCTGACCGAAGATCGATGGTTTCATCATGTTGACCGTTCCCGGCAGGACGCAACACGATGGTCTTGCCGCGCGCGCCCAGATACGGGCTTGCCAAGATGGAGTTTCGGTCATGACGCCCGCCCCACACGTACATCAAAACCCTGATTTCGGGACTTGCAAGAAGCTTCCGGATGCCCAGGTCGTTCGCCCTGGCAGCTAGATCCTGCGGCGCAAAGATAAAGTAGAGCGCGAGATTTCGGTCGTCCCCGCCCTTCTGCGAAAGATCAGTCGGTGGAACACTCGTTCCAACACTCCAACGCCAAGATGCCTTCTTGGCCTGCCATACGTTTTCTGGCAGGGGCCGCCAGAGCAAGGAAACATTTCCGTCCGACTCCACAGAAAGCTTCCGGCCGGATTGACGCCAGTCGTTGCCCCCGAAGATGCCAAACTTCTGGTGGGTCCAGTCCCGGAAGACGATGTCCTCTGCAAGGACGCGACTTGGCTGGGCCATCATCAGCCCAAGTGCCAGCACGACGATCATCGGGTAAGCCCTCTCAGACGCGTTCTGCATGTTTCCCTCGTGATGTATCCGAAACAACCTAACCTATCCTCGTGGAGAGTGGTGCGCAAAAACCTGTGATCCTGCCCGACTAACGGCGTATGAATCGATATTGCTCACCCACAGCACCGGTTTTTTCCCTGAGTTCCCGGGCAGCGCATTGCTCCAGTGTCTTGTTCTCTGGCAGGAAGCCGCCGGGCAGTGCCAAGGCCTCTTGAAGGGGTTCAGTCCACAGTGGATCAGCAGGATGCGCAGATCGTCCTCCACCGCGGTGAAGAGGCGGGTATCGGTGGTCAGGGTGGGGCGGGGAGAGGGGCCGTTCAGGCCAGACGCGGGCAAATGGACCGATGACGCCTCCATGGCTGCGGCCTTGGCGACCTCACACGTGAAGCGGGGCGGACTTGACGCCCGCGACCTGATGGAGCGCTTCTGCGCCGGAGCGCATCGCGTTGATGAACATGTCGATGTTGGAGCATGGCCTGCATCTCAACGGCCACGACGTCCAGGTCACTGGTATCGGTGACCTGTCGTTCAACGGCGCTGTCCGCGATATGTTTCTGGTCCCGCCCTGCAGGCCATCTGCTCTTCAACTGACGCTGACACCCCGGCAAAGGAATGGGTGCTCCACTGCAAACACTTCTGTCGGATGGCGTCCGGCATGAAGACGACCGTCGGCTATGATGGGATGAGCGATGACTGCTCCTGCCTCCACTAGACTATCCAGGCTTGATGGAGGAGGAGTATCAGCAAATAGCGCCCGGTCTTGGCAATGCCTACCAGCAGGAGGAAGATGCCGAAGGGTTCGCGCAGCACGCCGGCGACAATGGTCAGTGGATCGCCGATGATCGGGATCCAGCTTCCGAGAAGCGACCATTTGCCATAGCGCCGGTACCATTGCTCGGCCCGCTCGCGATGGGCGGGCTTCACCAGCCTTTGCAGCTTCGCCGACCCGGCAAGAAGGCTGCCGAGGGCGTAATTCACGGAGGACCCGAGTACATTGCCAGTACTGGCAACAGCCAACAGGACAAGCTCAGGATAGCGATCGAGAGCGAGCAGGCCAAGAAATGCAGCCTCCGACTGTGCGGGGAAGATCGTTGCAGCGAGAAAGGCCACGGCAAAGAGGCCACCATAGACAAGAAGGTCGTTCATTGGTTGTGAGCTTGCTGCATGATTTCAGTGAGGAGAAAGGCGTCAGACCGCCTTTCTCCATCATGTGCGGCCTCAGTTCGGCAGGCCCTTGATCTCGGCATAGTCGCCGGCGGTGCGGAGCGTGAGGGTGACGGGCTGCTTATTGCGGTTGCGCCAGAACCAGCCATGGTTGCCGTCGAATTCCGCGGTGATCGTTCCCTCATCCGACTGAACGCCACGGCCCTTCTCGTAGCTGATCCTGAGGTCCCCCGCACCATCGCCATGGGTATCGAAGTTGACAGGCCCGCCCTCGCTTGCCCATGCGAAGTCTGCCTGAGCGCCCTTCTTCATCACCAGCTTGATCTCGATGCCCTGGCCCGGGTTCAGCGTGAAGGTGGCTTGATGCTGGTTCAGTGGCTTGACCTCGGGTGCGGGTGCAGCCGCTGCGGCCGGAGCCTGCGGTTGTTCCGCAACGGTGATGGTTTCTGCCGCGGGTTCCGGTGTGGTCGCGGGGGCTTCGACGGCAGCGCTCACAGCAGCCGCTGTATCCGTGGCGGTCCCGCTCTGGCTTTCCGGCGTGGACGTCGGGCTCGCCGCCCGGCTGGCCTCGAGCGAGCGGGTGAGGTCCCGAACGGCAGCCTCCAGCGTGTCGATGCGCTGGTAGAGGCCGGAGAGATCGGGCGCGGGTGGGGGAGGTGGAACGATGGCGGGAGCACTCGCAGCCATGCTGGTTTCGGCTGCCTTCCGGTCGGCCTCGGCCTCCGCGGCGAGTTGCATCTTGGTGTCGCCCATCTCGGTCAGGCCGAGCAGGCGGCCGGCGCCGGTGGGGTCGATCCCATATTCCGACGGCAGCACGACGGCGACCAGAATGGCGGCGGCGCTCACGGCTGCGAGAATCGTCGAGCGCAGCAGCTGGGCTGGCGAGGGAAGATCTGATTGGGTGGGACGGTTTGCGTTATACATGTGTTGTCTCCGGGTATCAGGATACGAAGTATCCGGTGAGCTGGTAGCCGGTGAGTACGAAGCCCGCGGCCATCATGATGACGTTGGCGGTGTAGGCGTGGCGCCAGAAGCTTTCGCGGCGGCGCCAGACGCCCATCACGATCAGGATCAGCGACAAGGCAAGCAGCTGTCCGATCTCCACGCCGACGTTGAAGGCGAGGAGGTTGGGCACCAGTCCGTCGGGCGAGATGTTGTACTCAATGATCTTCGAGGACAGGCCGAATCCGTGGCAGAAGCCAAAGATCAGGGTCGCGGCCTTCGTGTCGGGCTGCATGCCGAACCAGGCCTGGAACGCCCCCAGATTGTCGAGTGCCTTGTAGACGATGGAGAGTCCGATGATCGCGTCGATCAGATAGCTGTTGATGCCGATGTTGAAGTAAACACCCAGCAGCATCGTGGTGGAATGGCCGATCGCGAAGAGCGTCACATAGAGGCCGATGTCCTTCAGGCGGTAGAGGAAGAAAATGACGCCAAAGAGGAACAGGATGTGGTCGTATCCCGTCACCATGTGCTTGGCGCCAAGATAGATGAAGGGCAGGATGTTCACCCCGGTGATTTCCTGGATGTAGCCCTTGTCGCCCTCGGCAACGGCATGCGCGGCGGCGGCGGTGGAGAGCGCCAGCAGGCAGAGGATCGCCCACAGCGATGTCAGGATTGGTCTTGTACCCGCGCCATGCGGGCCAAGGCCGCTCCGGTGGAGAGGCAGGTTCATGTTGAAGTCTCCGCTTGTCTGTAGATCGGGACCGAAGGCCCGGAGATGTCAGGGGGACATTGGATGTTTCGGTGGTCTTTCGATGCCGAGATCAATAACGGCATCCGGCCGGCCGCTCAGCGCCGAGGACCAATGCTGCGCCGGGGGAAAACCCCACGCGTTGCCCTCGCCGGACAGGAATCCGTACTGGTGGGAATGGTCAGCGGGGTCGTGGCCGTGGGTGTGGCTGTTGAACGGTCCATGGGTTTCGCCATCGTCATGACTGTGGCCAGGGTCGGCGGCCTCCAGGTCGGCATGTGCCGGGCCCTCAGCCACGCCGAGGGCGAAGGCCGGTGGAAGGGGAGCCAATACCAGACCCACCGCAACAGCAGTCACCGCCAACCTTCGCAGCGCGGACCGCGCAAGGATTTGTAGCTGACAGAGAATGCCAAATAAGCAGGAAAGCATGGTGCTCGTGATGGAGTCGAGCCCTCTCCTGTCCCTATCCCGCTTCAAGCCGGAAAACCCTGATTGTGCCGCTTTCATGATGTCTATTTACGTAAGGAAAGCAAAAATGGACTTTTCCGGCAGCATTATGAACGCCCGCTCGTGTTAAAGCCAGCATATAGAAGACCTGATCGGCCCGGCCGCGCGCGAAGGCCGCTGTCGCGGCGATGCCGAACAGAGTGGCGGTGACCTCGATGAACATGGCCCGGCAAGCCTATCGGCCATGAATTGAATGAAACGTTCAACAGAAAGTCCGCAGCGAGTGCCTGAGTGCGCACTGGTTCATGAGCATTGACGATGCCCG
>JBIIGF010000176.1:0-4958 GCA_044236665.1 Aestuariivirga sp.
CACCAGGTCGCCCTTGCGCAGGCCGGCCTGCTCGGCCGCACTGCCTGCCACCACTTCATCGATGCGCGGCTCGAGCACGGGGGCGCCCACCACCATGAAGGCCGCTGCGAAAATGAAGACCGCGAGAATGAAATTGGCTATGGGACCCGCTGCAACCACCGCGGCACGCTGCCAGACCGGCTTGCCGTGGAAATTGCCGGGATCGGCCTTGGCGCTTTCCGCAGCGGCAGCATCCGGCAGGCTTGCGGCATTGGCGTCGCCCCGGAACTTCACATACCCGCCCAGCGGAATCCACGACACTTTCCAGCGGGTGCCATGCCGGTCGTTCCAGCCGAAAATCTCCTTGCCGAAGCCGATTGAAAAGGCCTCGACACTCACACCGCACCAGCGCGCCACAAGGAAATGGCCCAGTTCATGGATGAACACAATGATGGTGAGGGCAACGAGGAACGGCACTGCATAGAACAGCAGCGTGCTGAACGGCAGATGCAGCATGTTCAAGAGTTCCATGAAACGTGTCCTCGGGGCCTGCTGCCCGGTTGATGCCAGTTGCCGGTGAATGGAGTGGGGCCCGCATTCCTGCGGACACACAAGAGGAAATCAATACGGCGAGAATTCGGCGGAAAGACGTTCACCAGAGCAGTATTCCAGACCCGGCCTGTTCCAGGCCCGCCCGGTATGCCCCGATCAGGGCGGCCGCCATCGCCACCGCAACCAGCCCATCAACGCGGTCGATCACGCCGCCATGGCCGGGGATGAGATTGCCGGAATCCTTCACGCCGTAATGCCGCTTCATTGCCGATTTGAAGAGATCGCCCGCTTGTTCCACAATGGCCAGAAGCGCCGCGACGAACACCAGTATCCCGATGGCGGGAAGCTTCATGGACAGGGCAACGCCCATCGCTGCCAGCGCGCTGCCCGCCATGGCGCCGCCGAGCCCGGCCCAGGTCTTCTTGGGACTGATGCGCGGTGCCAGCCGGGGACCACCAATGATGCGGCCCGCAAAATAAGCGACCGTGTCCGCGAACCACACCATCAGCATCACCAGCAGGATGGCGGCAATGCCATAGACGGCGTCCTCGCGCAGGACGACCAGCGCGATGGGCGGCAAGGACACATAGGGAATGCCCAGATAGCGCCAGGCCGGGCCGCCAGGTTCCTCCCACAAGGCGACCACGGCCGACACACCGGTGAGAAGGGCGATGGCCAGCAACGCGCCGCCGAGGCCGACATCGAGCGGCAGCAGCGCCCCGCACATGGCACCCGCCGCATGCAGCGCAAATTGAACCGGCGACTGGCGGTGGACGATCGTCACCCATTCCTGCGCCATCAGGATGCCGATCAGGGCCACAAACAGGTGAAACCAGATGCCACCCGCCCAGACATCGGCGAGTACGGCCGGAATGAGAATGGCGGCAGACAGGGCACGCACGCCCAGATCTTCCCATTTCGCACCACCCGCTGCCGCGCCGTTTGCCATCACGCGGTCTGCGCCTTGAGACCGCCGAAACGGCGGTCACGCCCGTGGTAGGCTTCAATGGCAAGGCGAAGCTGTGCCGCATCAAAGTCCGGCCAGCGTACCGGCAGGAAGACGAATTCCGTATAGGCGCACTGCCACAATAGGAAGTTGGACAGACGCTGCTCGCCGCCGGTTCGGATCAGCAGGTCAGGGTCCGGCAGGCCGCGCGTATCGAGGCGGTTGCCGATCAGCTCGGGCGTAACTGCTTCGGGCCCGAGCGTTCCCTCGGCTACCTCGCGCAGGATGCGCTTCACCGCATCGGCGATCTCCTGGCGGCTGCCATAGTTGAAGGCGATCACCACAGTAAGGCCAGTGTTGCCGCTGGTCAGTACCTCGGCTTCCTCGAACATGGTGCGCAGCGACGGGTCCAGCCCCTGCCTCCCGCCAATCACCATGATGCGCACATTCGCCTGGTGGAGTTCGGCGACATCGGTCTGGATGAAGCGGCGCAGCAACTCGAGCAGGAAGCGGACCTCGGAGGCCGGACGCGACCAGTTCTCGGAGCTGAAGGAATAGAGCGTCAGAATGCCGATGCCCTGCTCTGCCGCCGCGCGCACCGTGCGCCGGAGCGCTTCGACGCCCTGACGGTGGCCGGCCGAGCGCGGCAAGCCGCGCTCCGTGGCCCAGCGGCCGTTGCCATCCATGATGATGGCAACGTGACGGGGCGTGGCTGCGGAACCGCTCGGCGGCAGTTGGAACACCGGCGCTGACCTCAGACCTGCATGATTTCTTGTTCTTTGTGCTTGAGGACCTGCTCGATCTCCTTGATCGTGTCATCGGTCATCTTCTGCACATCGTCAGCTTTCTTCTTGTGGTCGTCTTCGCTCATCAGATGGGCTTTTTCCAACTGCTTCAGCAGATCCATGCCATCGCGGCGCACATTGCGCACGGCGATACGGGCCTTTTCGGCATAACTATGGGCAACCTTGACGAGTTCCTTGCGGCGCTCCTGCGTCAGATCGGGCATGCGGAGGCGGATCACCTGGCCCTCGGTCTGCGGGTTGAGCCCCAGGTTCGAGGCGCGGATCGCCTTCTCGACGGACACCACGAGGCCCCGGTCCCAGACGCTGATCTGGATCATGCGTGGCTCCGGCACCGAAATCGAGGCGCACTGCGCCAACGGCATGTTGGCGCCATAGGCATCGACATGGATGGGCTCGACGAGGCTGGCGGAGGCGCGGCCGGTGCGCAGGCCGCCGAAATCATGCTTCAGCGCCTCGACCGCGCCGAGCATGCGCCGCTTGATGTCCTTCTCGTCGTAATTCTGGGGCTGGGCCATGATCTCAATCCTTCGTCACAGTGGTAAACAGCCCGGCGCCGTTGACCACATCGACCACGGCGCCAGGCTTCCGGATGGAGAACACAACTACCGGAATCCCGTTATCCCGCGCAAGGGCAATGGCAGCGGGGTCCATGATGCGGAGGTCCTTGGCCAGGATCTCGTTGAAGGTGATCCGGTCATAACGGATGGCGGCAGGGTCTGTCTTGGGGTCGGCGGAATAGACGCCATCCACGCTCGTTCCCTTGAACAGCGCATCGCAGCCCAGTTCCGCCGCACGCAGCGCCGCCCCCGTGTCGGTCGTGAAGAACGGCAGGCCGGTGCCCGCGGCACATATGATGATCCGCCCTGACTCGAGATGGTGGATGCCCTTGGCGCGCGAATAGGTCTCGCAAATGGTCGGCATGGCGATGGCCGAGAGCACGCGGGCATCCATACCCTTGCGCGTCAGCACGCCCTGCATGGCGAGTGCATTCATCACGGTGGCCATGATGCCCATATGATCGGCCGATACCCGGTCCATGCCCTTGGCAGCCCCCGCGAGGCCGCGGAAGATATTGCCGCCGCCGATCACCAGCGCGACCTGCGCGCCGGTCGCGGCGCAGGCCAGCACCTCGTCCGCCAGACGGCCGACGGTATCGAGATCGATGCCATAGGGCTGGCTGCCCATCAGGACCTCGCCCGAAAGCTTCAGGAGGATACGATTGTATTTGAGTGACGACATGGAAGATCCCAACCCTTCGCTGACCCATTCAATCTAGTCGGACAGGACCGATTCGTTCCAGTCCCGTGGCTGGCCGGGCAACCGGTCTTATCCTTGCACTTCGCCGCCTGCCCTGCGCCGCAGCGGGATGCCAGCGGTTTTCCACAACTGGAAAAGACCGGACCATCCGCGCCGATCTCCGCTGGCCTCCCGCGTCATGGCCGTGCGAAAAAGGCCCCGTCTCCGGGGCCTTTGCGCAATTTGCGATGTACCGGCCGCTTACTGGCCGCCCGACATCTTGGCGACTTCGGCGGCGAAGTCGTCTTCCTTCTTCTCGATGCCTTCGCCGAGTTGCATGCGCACGAAGCCCACAAGCTTCACCTCCGCGCCGGCCGCCTTGGCGGCATCGGCCAAAGCCTGCGTCACGGTCTTGGAACCGTCATGCACATAAGCCTGCTCGAGGAGGCAGTTTTCCTTGGCGAAGGTCTTGAGGCCCGAGGCGACGATCTTCTCCAGAACATTGGCGGGCTTGCCGGCGTTCTTCTCTTCGAGGATCGCTGATTCACGTGCGATCACCTCGGCGGGAACCTGCTCCAGGGTCAGCGCGACCGGGTTGGTGGCCGCGACATGCATGGCCAGCATGCGCCCGAACTCGGCGAGCGAGGCCTTGTTGCCCGTCGACTCGAGCGCCACGATCACCCCGATCTTGCCCATGCCGGGGGCGATCTGGTTATGGACATAAGCACCGATCACGCCGTCTGATACGGTCAGCGCCGAGGTGCGGCGTACCGTCATGTTTTCGCCGATGGCGGCAACCATCTCGGCCACATATTCGGCGACCGCATGCGAGGAGCCCGGAACATGCATGGTCTTCAGCACTTCGGTATTGCCGTTGGCCTTGAGCGCCAGCTTCGAGATCTCGGCCACCATGACCTGGAACTTCTCGTTGCGGGCCACGAAGTCGGTTTCCGAGTTCACCTCGACGACGGCACCGGTGGTGCCATCGACAGCGACCGCGACGAGGCCTTCAGCGGCGACGCGCGTCGACTTCTTGGCCGCCTTGGCGAGGCCCTTGGCGCGCAGCCAGTCAACCGCAGCTTCCATGTCGCCGTTGGTGGCAGCGAGCGCCGCCTTGCAATCCATCATGCCCACGCCGGTCTTCTCGCGCAGGTCCTTGACCATTCCAGCCGTGATATCGGCCATGTGATACCTCTTATGGTTTGAAAGCTTGAGGCCCGCCGATCATCGGCAGGCCCCTTGTCAATCGAATGACAGCCGCGGGGGCCGGACTCAGCCGGCGGCCACGTCCTCGGCCACCGGATCTTCGGCAGCGCCGATGTCAACGCCCGCACCCGACTGGGCGAGCGAGATGCCTTCGATGCAGGCGCGGCTGATGAGATCGCAGTACAGCGACACGGCGCGGCCTGCGTCATCATTGCCCGGGATCGGATAGGTGA
>JBIIGF010000177.1:0-4952 GCA_044236665.1 Aestuariivirga sp.
CGATGCCGGGATAGTTCCGCGTACCAGGTGCCTCGCGGCCCGGCGAGCCGAAATAGAGCACCTGCTCATTGCCGGGGGAGAGCGAGTTGAACCAGGTGGCCTGGATCATGTCGTAGTCATAAGCCGTCTGCAGTGCGGTGAACTGGGCTGAATCCACCGAGCGGACGTCAGCCTTGATGCCGATCATCTGCAGCGTGCGCTGATAATGAAGCGCGATGCGCTCCTGATCCGGGTTCTGCACCACGATGGTGAAGGCGAAGGGTTCGCCCGCCGCGTTGACGAGGCCCTTGTCGGTGATCTTCCAGCCCGCCTCCTCGAGGAGCGCCACGGCCTTGCGCAGCATCTTGCGGTCCCGGCCCGAGCCATCGCTGACCGGAAGCTGGTAGCTGCCATCAACGAAATCCGGGCGCAGCCTGTTGAGAGCGTCACCCAGCACGGCCTTCTCGGCATCATCCACGGGCCGCCCCTTGGAGGACAGGTTCGAGCCGCTGTAGTAGCCATAGGTGCGCTGATAGGCGCTGGCGAAGAGGTTGGCGTTGGCCCATTCGAAATCGAAGGCCATGATGAGGGCTTCGCGCACGCGCGGATCCTCGAAGATCTTGCGCCGCGTGTTGAACACGAATCCCATGGCGGGCGCAGGCGACTTCTGCTCGATCTTTTCGAGCGTGATCTTGCCGTCCTTCACCGCCGGGAAATCATAGCCGGTGTTCCAGCGGCCGGGGTCGGTTTCGATGCGCACGTCAGCGATACCGGACTTGAAGGCCTCGAAGGCGGCATTGGCATCGCGGTAGTAATCAAAGCGTACGGTGTCGAAATTGCCGAGGCCTTGCTGCAACGGCAGGTCCTTGCCCCAGTAGTCCGGGTTCTTGCGGTAGGTGATGCTTTCGCCTGGCCTGATCTTGTCCATCACATAGGGGCCGGAGCCGATGATGGGATCGAGCGTCGTCAGGCTGAAGTCTTTCCCCTCCCAGAACCTGGCGGAAAGGATCGGCATGACGCCGATGATCAGCGGCAATTCCCGGTCGCCCACCGCCTGGGTGAAGGTGATCGTGCGCTCATCCGGCATGTCGATGGCGGTGATCTTGGAATAGGAGTTCTTGAAGTTCGGGCGGCCCTTGTCGCGCAGCGTTTCGAGCGAGAATTTCACATCCGCAGCCGTGACAGGCGTGCCGTCGGAGAATTTCGCCTCGGGCCGCAGCTTGAAGGTGAAGGTCTTGCGGTCATCTGACACATCAATCGATTCCGCCAGCAGTCCGTAAAGCGCGAAGGGTTCGGCCCAGTTGCGGCCCATCAGGCTTTCGATCGTATAGGCCCTGACACCCTGCGCCGAAGAGCCCTTGACGATGAAGGGGTTCACGCTGTCGAAGGAACCGGTCACCGCCTGGCGCAATTCGCCGCCCTTGGGGGCATCGGGGTTGGCATAGGGCAGGTGCTTGAAATCCGGCGGAAGGGCCGGATCGCCGTGCATGGCGATGCCATGTTGCGGAGCGGCCAGCGCCATGGAGCCCGCTGCCATGAGCGCGGCGGCGGCCAAGGCCAGAGTGCGGATCGGTGTCATGGTCCCTCCGTCGGTCGGTCTATGCGGCCGCCATGGCCGGGCCGCGCCCAGCCATGGCGAACGAGTCGCGTCAGCGTACCAGAATGTTCTGGAACTGCCATGGGTCGCGGCGGTCGAGATCGGTTTCGAACAGGTCGAGCACCGAGTCGAGTGGCGTCCAGTCCGTGTAGACGCCACGCACCGGGCCCAGATAGGGCGTCTGCACCTCAAGGCAGCGGCGGTAGTCCATCTCGTCGGTTTCGACGATGCCGGCATTGGGGTTCTCGATGGCCCAGACCATGCCCGCCAGCACGGCAGAAGTGACCTGCAGCCCCGTGGCGCTCTGATGGGGCGCCAGCTTGCGCGCCTCCTCGATCGACAGCTGCGAGCCGTACCAATAGGCATTCTTCTTATGGCCGTAGAGCAGAACGCCCAGCTCATCGCGTCCGTCGGCGATCTGCTTTTCGTCGAGAACGTAGGAGACTTTCTGCTTCTTGCCGCCATTGCCCAGCAACTCTGCCCAGGAGAGCAGCGCATCATTGCTCGGATGGTAGGCATAGTGGCAGGTCGGGCGGTAGCTGACCTTGCGGCCATCGCGCACCGTATAATAGTCGGCAATCGAGATCGCCTCGTTGTGGGTCACGAGATAGCCGAAATGCGCACCCTCGGTCGGCGTCCAGGTGCGCACGCGCGTATCGGCGCCCGGAGACTCGATATAGATGGCAGCGCCACAGCCCTTCTTGTGGCGCTTGCCCTTGGGCGGCATCTTCTTCTCATGCGTTCCCCAGCCCAGTTCGGCGGGCTGCAGGCCTTCGGAGATGAAGCCATCGACCGACCAGGTGTTGACGAAGGTGCCGAAGGGCTTCGGCTCCTTGGCGCGCTGCGTATCGCGCTCGGCGATATGGATGCCCTTGACGCCGAGGCGCTTCATCAGCCTGGCCCAGCCATCACGCGTCTTCGGTTCGGCCACCTTGGTCTTGGTGTCGGCGGCGATGTTCATGAGTGCCTGCTTGACGAACCAAGACACCATGCCCGGGTTGGCCCCGCTGCACGACACCGCGGTCGGGCCTTGGCCCAGCTCATGCTTCAGTGCCAGCATCTTCTCGCGCATCGCGTAGTTGGTGCGGTCGCCCTGGGGGAGCTTGCTGTTGTAGTAGAAGCCCGGCCACGGCTCGATCACCGTGTCGATGTAGAGCGCGTTCGTCTCGCGGGCGAGGCGCATGATGTCGAGGCTGTCGACGTCGACCGAGAGATTCACGATGAAGGCAGGGCCCGGACCGGCGGTAAGCAGGGGCTTCAGCACCTGCTTGTAGTTCTTCCGGGTGATCGCCTCGTTGACGAACGAGACGCCCTGCTTTTCGGCCAGCTGGCTTCTGGACGCATCGGGATCGATCACTGTGATCCGTTTGGGGTCGCCCTTGATGTGGCGGAGGATCAGAGGCAGTGTGCCCCGTCCGATCGAGCCGAAGCCGATCATCACGATGGGGCCATTCCACGCGGCGTGCACGGGCCAGTTGGTCATTTCATCGGAACTCCTGTGTTTGCGTCAAAAATGCCGGGCGCGTATAGCCCCTGGTCAGGTAAATGGACAGAGAAATATGTGAGGCGTGTAACGGCCGCGCCGGGCGGGCGTTACGCCTTTTCCGCCGCGTAGCGCCAGACCTCATGGCGGATCCGGGCCTTCTTGTAAGCATCGAATATCGAGATGGCATAAACAAAGATGCCGCCTGCCAGCTTGCCGACGATGGACACATCTGGCGAGGCCGTCACCAGCGTGAATCCGCCGAGCAGGAACATGAAGAACAGGAAGATCAGCCCGCGCACCGGTTCGCCGTTGAACACCTGGCCCGAGCCCGGCAGCACGATGGCCAAGGCCAGGATCAGCAGCGGATGCATCGGGCGCTTGGGTTTCAGGGGCGCTGCTTCAGTCATGGGCGGTCTCCGTGGCGGCGGCAAGATCATGCCGGAGGCTGATCAGATATTCGAGAAGCGGTTTCACCTGTGCGGCCGGAAAGGGCTTGTGGCCCAGTTCGCTGTCGCGGAAGATCAGATAGCGGCCGCGGTCCGCTTCTTCCGCGAGCCAGACGATGCGCAGGCCCTTGGGCGAAATCACCAGTTCCTTGGCGCGATCATCCTTCAGGATGTGGATGTGGCGCAGCAGGAGTTCGCGCGGCGGCAGGGCCAGCGGCGCATCGGTGCGGATGGCGCAGTCATGGGGAAAGGCGCTGTCCGCCTGCATCTGGACCGGAAGCGAGGCGTGTTTCGAGAACAGTTCGACGCCGCGCGGTCGCATCATGAGATCGAAGGTTGCCTTCACGGGCATCGGCTCGGGCAGGCTCACCAGCAGCCACAGCGTGGGCAGCTTGCGGACATTGAGTGTGTCGGGCACCACCTGGATGTCGAAGGTGAGGCCCTGATAGTTGCCCGAGATGCGCGGAAAACCATCGGGATTGATGGCCTTCAGGCCGCCCGAGAACAGCCCTTGCACCTCATCGAGGAAGGCGGCGCGGCTTGCGGCGCGGCTGCGGCTTTCCAGTGTCCGCCGGTACAGCAGGTACAGGAAGGCCGTTCCCGTCAGGGCGGCGAGCAAGACCAGTGTGAATGACTGGAACACGGTGGGAAGGCACCTCTGGAATGAGACTGGCCCGCCTCGGTGGAAGCGGGCCAGTTCTGTTCGCGTGTCAGACGCCCGGCGTCAATAGCCGCGCGGACGCGGCCACGGCATGGTGAACTGGTCGCCGCGCTTCACGAAGCGGTAGCGCCAGAAGTGGAACCACAGCGACACCACGATGTAGAAACCCACCATGGCGATCAACTGCGTGCCATATCCGAGGAACACCGCGAAGAAGGTCACCGCGCACAGGCAGAGGAGCACGATGGCCGGGATCGGGTGGAACGGATGCACATAGCCGCGCTTGATGCTGTCAAGCGGCCATTTCTGCCGGAACATGATGATGTTGATCGGCATGAAGGTGTAGCCGAGCAGGCCCGACAGGATCGAGAAGGTGATCACCTGGTCCAGCGGCGCACCGAGCGCGAAGATGAGCGCGATGGGCACGAGGAAGATGATCGACCGGTAGGGTGTGCGGTGCTTGGGGTGAACCGCACCGAACCATGCGGGCAGGTAGTGGTCGCGGCCCATCGAGAACCAGGCGCGCGAGGCGTCGTTGATGCAGCCGTTGGCCGAGGCCAAGGTGGCGAACATCGTGCCGATGCCGAGCAGCAGCATCAGGAATGACGATCCCGACAGGCGGCTGGCGTCGAACAGTGGCGCCACCGAGCCATTCACGCCATCGCCCAGGAACTCCCACGGCAGGATGCCAGAGCAGACATACCAGGTGAGCGTCGCGGCAATGGCCAGCGTGATGATGCCGGCCATGGTGCCGAAGGGCAGTGCGCGGGCGGGAGACCGCAC
>JBIIGF010000178.1:0-4924 GCA_044236665.1 Aestuariivirga sp.
TCGCCGTCACCACGCTGAGGAAGGCCTCGACGGTGGAAAAGGACTTGAAGCCGAGGAAGATCGCCATCAGCATCCGCACCTCGTAGAGCCACATCCAGAAGATGAACAGCACGACGAAGGCCATCCACGCCACCTGGCGCTTGCGCTGCGCGATGATGACGGTGAGGATCTGGCCCCAGTTGAGCGGCTCGCCTGCGTCCAGCCTGCGGCTTGTCTCGTAAAGGCCCACGGCGACAAAGGGCCCGATCAGCGGGAAGCCCACGGCGATGGGAATGATCCACCAGGGCTCATGATAGACGCGCAGCAAGAGATACATCGCAATGCCGCCCGCCACATAGATTCCGCCGAAGAACAGGCCAATCAGCGGCGCTTTCAGGAAATCGCGCCAGCCCGCGCCCAGCGCGGCCTTCACATCGGCAAACGAGATGGTGTTGATCTTCACGGCGGGGGGCCGTGGGGAAACGGTCGTGGTGTCCTCGGTGGCGGCGTTCATCGGGTCCTCCCGTGGGCTTCTGTCTTTGCAGTCTCAAGGCCGCGCTCCGCCGTTCCCCAACCTCGAAGCGCCACCGGCTGCAGAATGCCGTGTGGCGGGCTGCTCCGCAATCCGCTAGGAATGCGCTGCAACAATTGACGTGACCTTCCTGATGCAACCCTCCACACCCACCCGGGCCCGCTGGGCCGTGGGCGCAACCTTTCTGCTCTGCGGCATCATCGTCGGCGCATGGATCCCACATGTTCCGCTGGCCAAGGAGCGCCTCGACGTTGGCCCCGGCATGTTCGGCCTGGCGCTGCTCGCCATTGCGGGGGGCGCGGTCTGCGCCATGCCGATCACCGGCGTGCTGATCAACCGCTATGGCAGCGCGCGGATGATCCTCGTCACCGGCACCCTGTTCTGCCTCACTTTCCTCGGGCCGATCCTCGCGCCGGGCTTCGCCTCATTCGTCATCGCCGGTTTCGCCATGGGTGCCATGATCGGCAGCCTCGATGTGTCGATGAACGCCCACGGCATCGCGGTCGAGAAGGCGCTGGGGCTTCCCACCATGTCGATGTTCCATGGCCTCTACAGTGTGGGTGCGCTGATCGGGGCTTTCGGCGGGGCTGCCCTTCTCGAAGCCTTCGGAGAACTGCCGCAGGCGCTGGCCATTGCCGTTCTCTGCCTCGCCATCCAGTTCACTGCGGCGCGATTCTTCCTTGCCAGCAGCGTTGACAAGGGCCTGTCGGGCACGCATTTCGCCTGGCCGACCCGCGCCACCATCGGCCTTGGCCTCCTGTGCTTCCTCGCCCTGATGATCGAGGGCTCCGTCATGGACTGGGCCGCCATCCTCATGCGCGAGAAATTCATGATCACCGCCAGCTCCGCCGCGCTGGGCTTTGGCTTCTACCAGTGCGGCATGGCGGCAGCCCGCCTCAGCGGCGACTGGATCAGGCTCCGCTTCGGTGCGGTCAAGATGGTGGTGGTGAGCGCGCTCCTCACCGCCGGGGGAACGGCGGTGGCACTGCTCGCCCCCTCCCCGGCGCTCGCGCTCGCCGCCTTTGTCTTCGCCGGGCTCGGGGTGGGCAACATCGCGCCCGTGCTGTTCGCCGGCGGCGGACGGCTCGAACCCGATGCGCCGGGCCGCGGCATCGCGGCGGTCACGACACTCGGCTACTCCGGTTTCCTGTGCGGCCCGCCGCTCATCGGCTTCGCAGCGCAGGTGACGAACCTCAACGCCGCCCTCTTCCTCACCGTCATCGCAGCGCTTATCATCGCGGTCTTCGCCAGAATGGTGAAATCGGCCGACAGTTACTGAGGAGGTCCGGCATGAGCTTCAGAAGCAAGCGTATCCTCATCACCGGCGCGGGCCGTGGCCTTGGCGCCGCGTTCGCAACGGTTCTTGCCGACCACGGCGCTGAGGTCATCATGACCGGGCGCAACCGCGAAACCCTGAGCGCCACGGCCGAAGCCATCAAACTGCGGACCGGCACACGGCCCGAAACACACCTGCTCGACATGGCGGATGCCTCCGCCGTCACCCTGTTTGCCAAGCATCTGCGCGATGAGGGAAAGCCGCTCGACATTCTCATCAACAATGCGGCGCAATGGCTGCCGGGATCGATGGGTGAGCATGACGCGCTCGCCATCGCGCAGACCATTGCCGGCAATGTCACGGGTACGCTGCTGCTCACGCGTGGCCTTGTTCCGCTGCTGGAGAAATCAGGCGCGGGCGACATCATGACCATCGTGTCCATCTCGGGCCTGCCCAATGCGCGGCTGCAGACCGCCTCCATCGCCTATGCCGCCAGCAAGCAGGCGCAGGCCACCATCAGCGAGGGGCTGCGGCAGGAACTGAAGGGACGGCCGGTTCGGGTTCAGGCCATCTTCCCGCCCTATCTCGAAGACCTTTCGCCGCTGAACGAAAACACCTGGCGGGCGGAACGGCCAGCCAACTCCGCCGTCACCAGCCGCGACATCGTCGAAACCGTGTTGTTCGCGCTGACACGGCCACGCCACCTGACGCTGGCGAGCATCATCATCGACCCCGACACCGGCGGCATCAACTGAGGCCGCAGTTTTTCTGAGGAGTACAACACGTGAGACTTGAGAACCGTATCGCCATTGTGACCGGCGCCGCCCGCGGCATCGGCCTGTCCATCGCCGAGCGTTTCGTGCAGGAAGGCGCGAAGGTCGTCCTCTCGGACGTGCTGGATGCAGAGGGCGAGCGGGCCGCGAAGGCCATCGGCGCAACCTACCGCCATTGCGACGTCTCGAAGGCCGCCGATGTGAATGCGCTGGTGTCCTACACGGTTGAAACCCACGGCGCGGTAGACATTCTCTCCAACAATGCCGGGATCGCGGTGGGCGGGGATTTCCTCGAGGTGACCGAGGCCGACTTCGACCGCGTGATCGCCATCAACCTCAAGGGCTCGTTCCTCACGCTGCAGGCCGCAGCACGCCACATGGTGAAGCAGGCGCAGGCTGGGCGCAAACCGGGCGCCATCATCAACATGTCTTCGGTGAATGACACGCTCGCCATTCCGGGGATCGTCTCCTACTGCGTGTCGAAGGGCGGCGTCTCGCAACTCACGCGATCCACCGCGCTGGCGCTCGCGCCGCACGGCATCCGCGTCAACGCCATTGGGCCGGGCACCATCGACACCGACATGGCGAAGGGCGTTCTGGCCGACAAGGCGGCCTTGAACCGCGCCATGTCGCGCACCCCGCTGGGCCGCGTCGGCGCGCCCTCCGAAGTGGCCTCGATTGCCGCCTTCCTCGCGTCTGATGATGCAAGCTATGTGACGGGCGAGACCATCTATGTCGATGGCGGCCGCATGCCGCTCAACTACACGGTGCCGGTGAAAGAGTGAGGCCGAGGCCGCTCACCCCGCCGTGATGACCTGGCCCGTCAGCGCGCCATCGACGCTCTTGGCGAAGGCGAGGCCCACGCGGGCCGAGGACACGGTTTCATGGCCCGGGAAGAAGCCATCATATTTCTGGGCGGACTCTTCAAGAAGGCCGGGGCTGACTGCATTGATGCGGATGCCGCGCGGCATTTCGATCGCCGCCCCCTTCACGAAGCCGCCGATCGCGCCATTGACGGCGGCGGCGTTGGCACCCTGGCGCACCGGGTCGCGGTCGAGGATGCCGCTGGTCAGCGTGAAGGAGCCATTGTCGTTCACGAAATCCATGCCGAGCAGCACGAGGTTGACCTGCCCCATGAGCTTGTCATTGAGGCCCTTGCGGAACTGCTCCGGCGTCATCTGGGCCACGGGGCCGAAATGCACGTGGCCCGCACAGGCGACGACCGCATCCACCTTGCCAATCTTCGCGAACATGGCGCGGATCGACTCCTCGCTCATCAGGTCGACCGTCACATCGCCGGAGGTGCGCCCGGCCGAAATGATATCATGGCGGCGCGAGAGTTCCTTCACCACCGCCTGTCCGACCGTTCCCGACGCGCCGGCAACCAGAATGAGCATGTGCCTTATTCCGCGTCGTCGTCGCCGCGCTTCAGCGACTTGAGCTTGGAGAACACCGAGTCAGCATCGTATTCGGGCTCCACCTCGCGCGGAGACGGCTCTGAAGGCGCGAAGGTGGGCTTGTCCTCTTCCGCCTGGGCGGCGGCGTGGGCGGCGGTGCCTTCCACTTCCGATGCCGGGATGAGGGTGCGCACGGGGGTTGCTTCATTGGCCGGGCGGCCGGCCTTGCGGGCCGCCTTCTGCACTGCAAAGTCGAGGTCGAGCTGCGAGCAGATGCCGAGCGAGACAGGATCGACCGGCTTGATGTTGGCGGCGTTCCAGTGGCTGCGGTCGCGCACCGAGGCAATCGTCGACTTGGTGGTGCCGACCAGCTTCATGATGGCGGAATCCGGCAGCTCCGGATGGTAGCGCAGCAGCCAGGCGATGGCGTCCGGCCGGTCGCCGCGGCGCGACACCGGCGTGTAGCGCGGGCCCGAGGTGGACTTCTGCACCTGGATGTTGACCTTGGATTCGAGCATCTTCAGCCGGTAGTCCTGGTCCTTCTCGGCCTTCTCGATCTCCTCGCGGGTGAGCTGGCCGCCGGTGACGGGATCAAGGCCCTTGATGCCGGCCGCAACATCGCCATCGGCAATGCCCTTCACCTCGAGTTCGTGCAGGTGGCAGAAATCGGCGATCTGGCGGAAGGTGAGCCCGGTATTCTCGACGAGCCACACGGCGGTGGCCTTGGGCATCAGCGGGGTGCGGGACATGATCTTTCTCTCCTTCGAGAACCAGTGTTTCAGGTTCCCTGTCTTTGCGACAGCTTGTTGGGAATGCGGCACATATAAAGGGCTGTGCCGCCCGGCGCAATCTTGAAATTGCGGCCGCTGCGGCTAGCCCGTCACCAGCACGATCTTGCCGATGTGCTCGCTCGATTCCATCAGCGCATGGGCCTCCGCCGCCTGTTCCAGCGGGAAAGTGCGGAAGA
>JBIIGF010000179.1:0-4916 GCA_044236665.1 Aestuariivirga sp.
AGGCGCCGACCGCGTAGAAGGCGACATAGCCAAGGTCCAGCAAACCAGCGAGTCCCACCACGATGTTGAGGCCCCAGCCGAGCATCACATAGGTAAGGATGTAGATGCCGAGGTCGATGGAGCGGCGGTCGCCGCCAGTGATGATCGGCAGCAGGAAGGCAAAGGCAACCAGTGCCGGGAACACCCATGGCCCGATCCGGTCGGAGAGGCTCACCTTGGCAGGCTGTCCCGCCGCAGTTGCCGCGGCCGTGGTGCCGGGGGCGCGGGTCCAGACGAAGAGATACATGAACAGGCGGGTGCCGACGACCACCGCCAGGATGATGAAGACGAGGCCCCAACGCGGCTCGAGCACCAGCGAATACTGGGTGATCACCGACTTGTAGGCGACGATCGGCACGAGGATCAGCATGGTGACGAAGGCCGAGACGGCCAGGTCCTTGAGGATGGCCGGCCAGTCGTAGCCGCCGGACTTTGTGGAAGTGACGTCTTGTGCAGACATGGTCAGACCTTCTCCACTTCCGGTTTGCCCAGCAGGCCCTGCGGCATGAAGATCAGCACGATGACCAGCACCGTGAAGGCGGCCACGTCCTTGTATTCAACCGTGAAATAGGCCGACCACATGGTTTCGATGAGGCCGATGATGAGGCCGCCCAGCATGGCACCCGGCAGTGAACCGATGCCGCCCAGCACCGCCGCGGTGAAGGCCTTGATGCCGGCGAGGAAGCCCACGAAGAAGTCGGTGACGCCGTAATAGAGGAAGAACATCAGGCCCGCGAAGGCCGCCAGAGCGGCGCCTATGATGAAGGTGATGGAGATGGTCTTGTCCACGTTGATGCCGAGGAGCGAGGCCATTTTCATGTCCTGTTCGCAGGCGCGCTGGGCACGGCCGAGCGAGGTGCGCTGGATCAGCACGGTGAAAACTGCCATCAGCACCAGCGTCGAGACGATGATGAAGATCTGCATGTTGGTGAGCCGGACGATGAACTCGCCGGTTTCGGTGACGCGGCGCATCAGCTCATAACCCCCGGTTACGATGGGCTGAACCGGCTTGGGGCGGCCTTCCTGCGCCACGCGCACGAATTCCTGCAGCACGATGGACATGCCGATGGCCGAAATGAGCGGTGCGAGGCGGAACGAGCCGCGCAGAGGCTTGTAGGCAAGGCGCTCAATGGACCAATTATAGGCGGAGGCTACAATCATGGCGACAGCCGCGACAAGGATGAGGGAGAGCAGGATGATCGCAACCCCACTGCCGCCCGTCAGGCCAATGCCGAGCACCACGAGAAACGCGGCGACGGAACCAACCATGAACACATCGCCATGGGCGAAGTTGATCATGCCGATAATGCCGTAAACCATGGTGTAACCGATGGCGATCAGGCCATAGATGGACCCCAAGGTGATACCGTTGATCAGCTGCTGGAGAAAATACTCCATGCGCCCCCCTCACTTGCAAACATTCCCTGAGCCGGTGTTCCGGCTTTCCTGTCCTTTGTCATAGTCATAACAGTCATCGCTGACAAGCATGGCTAAGTGCTTGTCCAGCCCCGGAAGGCTGTTGCGGTATATAGCGGTTCGATATATTACAATCCGCCATCTATCAAAGTGGCATATATCGTGGCAGCATTGACATGAACGTCAGGATACTGTGCCTCGGGGTTCTCTCTGCAGGAGAGGCGTCGGGCTACGAGATCAAGAAAGAGATCGAGGAAGGGCTGTTCAGCCATTTCATCGAGGCGAGTTTCGGCTCGATATATCCAGCCCTGACGCAGTTGGCGGGTGACGGACTGGTGACAGTGCGGGCCGAGGAACAGTCTGGAAAGCCGGACAAGAAGGTCTATGCCATCACGCCGGAGGGGCGGAAGGCGCTGGCGCGGGCCATCGCGGTTGTGCCCGGCCGGGACAAGTACAAGTCCGAGTTTCTTTTCCAGATGCTGCTGCAACAATTCCTGACCCCGGAGGTGATGCTGGCGGCGATCGACAAGCAGCTGACTGACCTGAATGCAGATCTGGCGCGTATCGGGGAGTGCAACTGTGCGGAACAGCCCCACGCCGGCGCGCGCTTCGTTGCCGATTACGGCAAGGCGGTGCTGACGGCGGCCATCGAGGTCCTGACGCAAAAGAAGGCCGAACTGGCTGGGGCTTCGGCCTCACAGGCGGCTGAGTGATTTCTGAGGAACGACACACATGATTCGGCGCATCATCTATTTCCTTCTTGCAACGCTGATCCTCGGCGGACTTGGCGGGGCCATCGCCTTCTATGCCTTCGACTTCAAGCCGAAGATGCTGGCGACCGTCATCATGGGGGCACCACGCCCGCCCGAGACCATTTCCGCCGAACCGGCCCGCACCGACAGCTGGCAACCGCAGATCGCCGGCATCGGCACGCTGACGGCGTCCGAAGGCATTGACGTCACGCCGCAGGTCGGCGGCGTGGTGACGGAGATCAATTTCAACTCCGGCCAGGACGTCGAGAGGGGCGATCTGCTGGTAAAGCTCGATACCCACACGCTGGACGCCGACATCCGCTCCGTGATGGCCGAGCTTGCCAATACCGACAGCGAATTGCGCCGCCGCGAGTCGCTCGTATCGAAAGGCGTTGTGGCGGCAACCGAACTCGATTCCCTCAGAACCCGCAAGCGCGTGCTGGAGGCGACGCTCGACCGGCGCCGCGCCGAGGTCGACCAGAAATTCGTCTATGCGCCATGGAGCGGCCGCGTCGGCCTTCGCAGCATTTCGCTCGGTTCCTACATCGCGCCCGGCCAGCCGGTGGTGTGGCTGCAGAAGATCGATCCCATATATGTCGACTTCACCATCACCGAGGGTGACTATGGCCGCATCGCCGCCGGCCAGAAGGTGACCGCCAGCTTCAACGCCTATCCAGGCGAGAGCTTCACCGGCCAGATCGTGACGACGGATGCCCGCGTCTCTGATACCAACCGGATGATCACCGTGCGCGCCGAGTTGCCCAACCCTGACAAGCGGCTGGTGCCCGGCATGTATGCCAATGTGCTGGTCGATGTCGGCGCCGCCGAGCAGGTGGTGACGGTGCCCCAGACCGCCGTGACCTATTCGCTCTACGGCGACAATGTCTTCGTGGTGGTGCCCGCAAAGGCCTCTGACCCCAATGCCAAGGATGGTGATCTCGCCATCGAGCGCCGCTTCGTGACGCTTGGGCCCGTGCGCGATGGCCGCGTGTCGATTGCCAAGGGCCTGAAGGACGGCGAGCAGGTGGTCACCGCCGGCCAGAACAAGATCGAACAGGGCAGCAAGGTGGTGATCGACAATTCGATTGCCCTGAAGCTGCAGGACACGAGCACCATTCAGTAAGGGCCGGCCCAGATGCATTTCACCGACATCTTCGTGAAGCGGCCGGTCCTTGCGACCGTGGTCAGCCTCCTCATTCTCCTGGGCGGCCTGCAGGCCATTTTCCAGCTGCCGATCCGTCAGTTCCCGGAGGTGTCGGACACCAAGATCGAGATCACCACCATCTATCCCGGCGCCAATGCCGACCAGATCAAGGGCTTCATCACGACGCCCTTGCAGCAGGCGGTGGCCTCGACCGAGGGTGTGGATATCATCGAGTCGCGCTCGTCGCAGAGCATCTCGACCATCACGCTCAAGCTGCGGCTGGACGCCAACGCGGACCGCGCGCTGGCCGACGTGCTGTCAAAGGTGAATGAGGTGAAGGGCGTGCTGCCTGAGGAGGCAAACGACCCCGTGGTGAAGCGCACCACCGGCGCGGGCTTCGCGCTGATGTACATCTCCTTCAAGAGCGAGCAGATGTCGGCACCGCAGATCTCCGACTATCTTGACCGTGTCGTGAAGCCGAAGCTGCAGGCCATCACGGGCGTGGCCTCCGCCGAGATCCTGGGCGGCTCCACCTTCGCCATGCGGGTCTGGCTCGATCCCGAGAAAATGGCGGCCCTCAACGTGACGCCGCTCGATGTGCGCCGCGCGCTGGCCGCCAACAACTTCACCACGGCGGCGGGCGAAGTGAAGAGCGATTTCACCCAGCAGAACATCAACGCCCAGACCTCGCTCGAGACGCCGGAGCAGTTCGAGGAACTTGTTATTGCCACCCGCGGCGACACGGTGATCCGCCTCAACCAGGTGGCCACGGTCGATCTTGGGCCTGAGAACTACAACTCGACCTCGGCCTTTGACGGGCTGAAGGCTGTATTCATGGGCATTCAGACGACGCCGGATGCCAACCCGCTGACCGTCATCGCCAGTGTTCGTGAGGCCATGCCGGAGGTGCAGCGCATGCTGCCCACCGGGCTGGAGGCGAACATCGCCTATGACGCCACAGAGTTCATCAATGCCTCGATCTGGGAAGTGGGCAAGACGCTGGTCGAAGCGGGCCTCATCGTGATCGTGGTCATCTTCCTGTTCCTCGGCAACATCCGCTCGACCATCATTCCCGTCGTCACCATTCCGCTGTCGCTGATTGGTGTTGCCGTGGTGCTGGTGGCGCTCGGCTATTCGATCAACCTGCTGACGCTGCTGGCGCTGGTGCTGGCCATTGGCCTCGTGGTGGATGACGCCATCGTGGTGGTGGAGAATATCCACCGCCACATCGAGGAGGGAATGCGCCCCTTCGAAGCCGCGATCAAGGGCGCGCGCGAAATCACCGGCCCCGTGATCGCCATGACGATCACGCTCGCAGCTGTGTATGCCCCGATCGGGTTTACCTCAGGCCTTACGGGTGCGCTGTTCCGAGAATTCGCCTTCACGCTCGCGGGTGCCGTGATCGTGTCCGGCGTCGTGGCGCTGACGCTGTCGCCCATGATGACCTCGAAGATGCTCAAGCCGCATGAGAAGCTCTCGTGGTTCGGCCGCCTGGTGGAGCGCGTGTTCGGTGGGCTGCAGCGCTTCTACCGCCGCCGTCTTGATGGCACGATCAAGCAGCGCTC
>JBIIGF010000180.1:0-4909 GCA_044236665.1 Aestuariivirga sp.
TGCAGAAGATATCAATGACTACTTCCGCATCCCGGCCGACGGGCGTGACATGAATTATGCCAAGTTTGTCGATGAGGGAGACGTGAAGCTGACGCGCGCCCTTCATGCCGAGGATTACAATTCCAACAATACCACGCGCCTTGACGCTGAGGGTATGAAGGCGCTTCTGATGAAACTTGACCTGGTGCGCAGCGCCATGACCGGGCGGAAGTCAGGCACGGAGGAGATCATCCATGAAGGTGCTGATTACCGGGGCTGACGGCTTCATCGGCCGTAACCTGTGCCAAAGGATCTTGGAGAAGCCAGCGGTTGAGATCCGGCGCTTTGGCAGGTCGCAGGATGTGTCGCAGTTGCCGGGCCTCATTGACGGCGTGAGTTTTGTGTTTCACCTGGCCGGTGTGAACCGGCCATCCCATCCCGGTGAGTTTCAGATCGGCAATGCCGACCTGACACGCCGCCTTTGCGCGGATGTTGGCGCCGCAACGGTGCGTTTGGGCAGAGCCATACCGGTGGCCGTTGCGAGTTCCACCCAGGCGGCGGGAACTTCCAGCTATGGCATCAGCAAGCGGAGTGCCGAGGACGAAGCCCTGAAGGCTTCGACGCTGCATGGCTTTCCCCTGCATCTGTTCCGTCTACCCAACATATTCGGGAAGTGGGCGCGCCCAAACTACAATTCCGTCGTCGCAACCTTCTGCCACAATGTGGCACGCGGCCTTCCCATTGAGGTGCATGATGCATCTGCAAGGATGTCGCTTGCTTATGTTGATGACGTCGTTGACCAGTTCATCGCAGTCATGGAGGGACAAAGCCCGCCGCGTGACAGCGCGGGCTTTGCAACTGTTGCTCCGCAATTTGATGTCACGGTGGGAGAGCTTGCGGATCAGATCCGCCATATTCACGCCGAGCGGCAGTCACAGAGCGTCGGACTGACAGGTTGTGGCTTCCATCGGGCCCTTTACGCGACCTATGTCAGTTATCTTCCCGTGGAGCAGTCATTGCGGCCTTTGCCGCTGCATCAGGACAGGCGGGGGCGTTTCGCCGAAGTGATCAAGACACCCGGCAGCGGACAGGTTTCGTACTTTACCGCGCATCCGGGTGTCACCCGTGGCGGGCATTACCATCACAGCAAGGTTGAGAGGTTTCTTGTTGTCGCGGGGCAGGCAAGGTTCCGGTTCCGCAACCTGCTCACCGGTGAGCGCTTCGAGAAGACCGTTATGGCATCCGAACCCCACCTCGTGGAAACTCTTCCCGGTTGGGCCCATGATGTCACCAATGTCGGCGATCAGGAGTTGATCGTGCTTCTGTGGGCCAACGAAAATTTTGATCCGGAGCGGGCCGACACCTACGCCAGTCCCCTTTGGGAGGAATGACATGAAGAAACTGAAGGTCATGTCGGTCATCGGTACGCGGCCGGAGATCATCAGGCTGTCGCGGGTGCTTGTGGCGCTTGATGCAGAGTGCGAACACGTCATGGTCCATACGGGCCAGAACTATGATTACGAGTTGAACCAGGTGTTCTTCGACGAACTGGAACTCCGTAAGCCTGACGTATTTCTTGGCTGCGCACAGGATAGCCGGAGCCCGGCCATGACCATAGGCAAGATCATCGCTCAGGTCGATGAGGTGCTTGAAACGGTGAAGCCGGAGGCAATTCTGGTGCTGGGAGACACCAATTCCGCACTCTCGGTAATTGCCGCGAAGCGCCGCAAGGTGCCTGTTTTTCACATGGAGGCTGGAAACCGCTGCTTCGATGAGCGCGTGCCCGAGGAAATCAACCGCCGTATTGTCGACCATGTAAGTGATATCAACCTGACTTACAGTGCAATTGCGCGGGAGTATCTTCTGCGGGAGGGACTGCCACCGGACCGGGTCATCAAGACCGGGAGCCCGATGTATGAAGTGATTCATCACTTTCTTCCAAAGATCCGAGCCTCGGCTGTTCAGGAGCGGCTCAAGCTTGAAGAGGGTGGATACTTTGTCGTCAGTGCGCATCGCGAGGAAAATGTCGATGCAGAGGCTACGTTCCGCAACCTCGTCACAGTCATCAATATGCTGGCGGAGGATTGGCGCATGCCGGTCGTGGTGTCGGTCCACCCCCGCACCCAGAAGCAAATCGAAGCCGCGGGCGCCACTTTCCATCCGCTGGTTAGGTTGATGAAGCCGCTGGGTTTCTTCGACTATGTCCGGCTTCAGATGTCGGCGCGCGCGGTGTTGTCGGATTCCGGCACCATCACGGAAGAGTCGTCGATCCTCGGCTTCCCAGCCCTTAACCTTCGTGAGGCTCATGAGCGGCCTGAGGGGATGGAGGAAGCGGCTGTTATGATGGTGGGTCTTGATCCTGCGAGAGTCCGCCAGGGTCTTTCCATTCTCGGCTCTGATCGGGGTGGTTCGGCGCATGGCCGCCGCATCGTCGGCGACTACACGGTGCCCGACGTCTCTGCAAAGGTTGTGAGGCTGATCCACAGCTATACAGACTACGTGAACCGCGTCGTCTGGCGAAAGCACGGGTCTGTGTCTGGTTAGGGTCGTGCGGGGTGGTAATACCTGGGTCACGTTCCGGTTCAGGAAGATCTGCCTTGCTTCCGGTTCGCTCCACGACGTGAGTAGGCTCGGGAATTCCGACTTTACCCTGTGCGTGCAAGAGCGTGTTTGAAACCTTGAACGCCTGCAGCTATGCAGGACACAGTCAAATGGCAGTTTGGATGTGACCGCAGAACCGCCACGCAATGCGCAGCAGCGCCTGACAGCCCGCGAAGTGGCGGCGCGTGCCGGTGTGTCTGTGTCGGCGGTGTCGCGGACTTTCACCAAGGGGGCGAGTGTTGCGCCCGCAACGCGGGAGCGTGTGCTGCGAGCCGCGGAAGAGCTTGGCTACCGCCCAAACCTGCTGGCACGGAGCCTGATGACCGGCCGCACCAAGCTGGTGGGGTTGGTGTCCAACAACTTCGGCAATCCGGCCTTCATGGAGATCTTCGATCTGTTCACGCGTGGACTGCAGCAACGTGGGTTCCGGCCCCTTCTGGCAAATCTCTCAGGCACGACGGATGCCTCGCTCGCGCTCGACATGCTGCTGCAATACAACGTCGATGGCGTTATCATCGCGTCTTCAGCCTTGCCGCGGGAACTGATCGCCGGTTGTCAAGGCGCAGGCCTGCCGCTGGTCCATGCCTTTGGCCGCGCGCGGCGGGCACAGGGCGCGGCGGTTGTCGGTGCCGACAATGTGCAGGGTGGCCGCCTTGCCGCCGAAACACTGGTGGCGCGCGGCTATCGAAGGATCGCCTTTCTTGGAGGGCCGAAGGCGGCGACCTCCACAGTCGACCGTTTCGCCGGCTTGAAGGTGGGCCTTGCAAAACACGGTCTTGCCCCTGTGACCGCCGTGTTCGCGCCTTCCTATGATCATGAGTCTGGCCAGATGCTGATGCGGGGCCTTATCGCGGAAGGCGGCTTCGATGCCGTCGTCTGCGGTGACGATATCCTGGCCATCGGCGCGCTCGATGCCTGCGTGGAAGCGGGCGTCCCCGTGCCGGGACAGATCGGCGTACTCGGCTTCAATGATATCGCGATGGCGGCATGGCCCGCCTACCGCCTCACCACCATCCGCCAGCCAATTGGCGACATCATCGGCACTGCCGTGGACATGATCGCCGCTATGGTGGAGCAGGGCGCTGACGCAATAGGCCCCAACCGACCCTTCACATGCGCACTCATCGAGCGCGCGACGCTTCGTCCGGCCCCAGATTCGCGATGACCGCGGCGGCGGCCTGCCGGACGGGGCCGATGGTGGGCCGCAGCAGTTCAATCCTGTCAAAGCTTGCGGGCTGATCAGCGATCGACGTTCGCAACGCCGCGCCGAACGCCTGCCGCAACTCGGTTCCGATATTGAATTTCCGAACACGGTGATGAAGTGCGAGCTTCCGCCTGATGTCTGGCGGGATGCCGCTGCCGCCATGCAGCACCAGTGGCACGTCCGTTGCCGCCTCGATGGCCTGCAGTGCAGCCATGTCGATCCCGTCGAATGTTTCGGTCTGGAGATGGACATTGCCGACCGAGACGGCCAGCGCATCGACGCCGGTCTCGCATGCAAAGCGTGATGCATCTGCCGCAACTGTGGGAGATGACGGGCGGCCATCCGCATAGCCCACAACACCCACCTCACCCTCGACCGATACGCCCGCCGCGTGCGCCGCCATCACGACGGCGCGGGTCAGCGCGATGTTCTCGTCCAGCGGCAGGGCCGAGCCATCGATCATCACGGAGGTGAAGCCATGCTCGATGCCCCGCAGGCACTCATCCAGCGTCGTCGCGTGATCGATGTGGCAGGCCACCGGCACGCGCGCCTGTTCGGCGAGATGCCGGAACATGCGGCCCAGGATCGGCAGCGGAGTATGCCTGCGGCAGCCGGGGCCGGCCTGCAGGATGATGGGAAGCCCCGTCTCCTCGGCGGCTTGCGTGAAGGCCAGCGCATCTTCCCAGCCCAGCACCACGAGGCCTGCCACCGCATAGCGCCGCGCCGATGCATCTTCCAGAACGTCTTTCAGTGTGGCGGCTGTCATTTGAACTTGGCAATCATGTCCTTGATGCCGGGAATGGTTTCGACCTGATAGGCGTGCGCCGGCTGGAAGAACTGTACCAGCGGCCGCTGGCTGAGGCCGCCGAGAATGGTGAAGTAATACATTTCATAGCCCGGAGCCGCCACGCAGGGATGATATCCCTTGTCGAGGATGATCGTCGATCCATCCACGATGTGATAGGCTTCGCCGACCTTGCCGTCCTCGCGCTGGATCAACTGCAGCCCGAAGCCATGCGCGGGCCGGAAGCGGAAGTTATAGGTCTCGTCATGGCGCGTCTCGGTGGGCAGCCGGTCGGTATCGTGCTTGTGCGGCGGGAAGCCGGACCAGCCGCCAGCCCCCAC
>JBIIGF010000181.1:0-4895 GCA_044236665.1 Aestuariivirga sp.
AGAAGTGCTCGCCGGTGTTGAAGCCCTGCGGCGTGGCAAAGCGCATGTCATTGGCATCGAGCGTGTAGGGAATGATGAGGTGCCTGTCGCCATCCGCCTTCTTCAGGAAATAGGGAAGGTCGTCGGCATAATCATCCGAGGACTAGAGGAAGCCCCCCTCCTCCATCACCAGCCGCGTGGTGTTCATGGAGCAGCGGCCGGTGTACCAACCGAGCGGCCGCTCGCCCGTCACCGCCGTGTGGATGCGGATCGCCTCGGCGATCTGCCGGCGCTCCTCCTCCTCCGGCATGTCCTTGTGCTCGACCCATTTGAGGCCGTGGCTGGCGATTTCCCAGCCCGCCTCCCGCATCGCCTCAACCTGATCGGGCGCGCGCATCAGCGCGTGCGCAACGCCATAGATGGTGAGCGGAACCCGGCGTTCAGTGAACATGCGCCACAGCCGCCAGAAGCCAGCCCTGGCACCATATTCATAGATTGATTCCATGTTCCAGTGGCGCTGGCCCACCCATGGCTGCGCGCCGACGATCTCGGAGAGGAAGGCTTCCGACGCCGCATCGCCGTGGAGGATGTTATTCTCGCCACCCTCCTCGTAGTTCAGCACGAACTGCACGGCCACATTGGCTCCGCCCGGCCATTTGGGATCGGGAATGGCGCGGCCATATCCCTTCATGTCACGCGGATAATCAGCCGTCATGGTTCACCGCCAAAGCTACCTGATGCGGCTGTTCTAGCAGACGGTGCGTGGGGCCGGAACCGGCAATTGACACAGCCTCAGGCGACAGCCCTCGGTATGGTCCATGGCCTAACCCAGCTCGCCCACTTGCGGGCCCCATGTATCCGAGAGCGCAAAGCCCTTCGGGAACGGGTCAGCCTGATCAATGCGCAGTTCCTCACGGCCATAGATCCAGGCCTGACCCGTGATGCGTGGCAGCACGGCCTTGCGGTTGCCGACGAATGTCTCGCCGATGGCTTCTGCCGTGAAGGTGCCGCCGATGATGGAGCGCGAGATGCGATGGTCACCCGGCTGTACCTCGCCTCTCGCATGCAGCACGGCAAGATTGGCGGAGGAGCCGGTGCCGCAGGGTGAGCGGTCCACGCGGCCGGGCTTCAGCGTGGTGCAGGTTCTGACAGCGCCATCCGGGTCCCGGTCGCGCAACATCACATAGGCGATCTCGTCGAGGCCCGCGATCTCCGGGTGGCTGACGCTGACCTGATCTTTCAGCAGCGACTTGATCTCGATTCCCGCTTCCGCCAGCGCCCGGGCGTTGGCGGGTTGGATGGTCAGGCCCACCTGCGCCACATCGACGAGGGCATAGAACACGCCGCCGAAGGCGATGTCTGCCCTGATGGTTCCCCATTTCGGCGTCTTCACCGGGGCCTCGATGGCCAGTGCGAAAGACGGCACATTGTCGAGGCTCACCGAGAGGCAACGGCCATTCCCGCACTTTGCCCGCGCCGTGATGAGGCCAGCGGCCGTATCAAGTTTCACGATGGTTTCCGGTTCCACCATTTGTACCCTGCCGGTTTCGAGCAGGGCCGTCACCACGCAGATGCAGTTGGAGCCCGACATCGGGTGCGCCTTGTCGGGCTGCAGCACGATGAAGGCGGCATCCGCATCGGGCCTTGTGGGCGGCAGCAGCAGGTTCACCGTCATCGCCACATGGGCGCGTGGCTCGAAGGTGACGAAGCGCCGGAGACTGTCATCAACGGTGTTGATGTGGTTCATCTTGTCGAGGATGGTGGCGCCCGGAACTTCTGGCGCGCCGCCGATGATCACCTTGCCGATTTCGCCCTGGCAATGAACGAGAAGCAGGTCGAGGCTGTTCTTCCACATGGCGGGTCCGTCCTTCAGAAGCGCGTGATGCTGTAAGGCCGCATGTCGATGGGTGGCTTTGCCCCGGTGATGAGATCGGCCATCAGCCGCGCCGTGGTTGCGGCATAGGTTAGCCCCAGGTGCCCGTGGCCCGTGGCGTAGAACAGGCCATTGGTCTTGGCGGACGCCGACATCAAGGGAACCGTGTCCGGCAAGGCCGGGCGGTGGCCCATCCATTCGGTGAAGTCCTCGCACTGGAGGTTCGGCAGCGCCTCCTTCGCCCGCCGCACCGTGACCTTGGAACGGCGGTAATCGGGGGCAGCATCAATCCCCGCCATCTCGACCGTGCCGCCAACGCGGATGCCGCCCGCCGTAGGCGTGACCATGAAGGCGCGCGCCGGCCAGATGATCGAATGCCGCATCGAAATGCCGGGCGCCATGATCTGGGTGTGATAGCCGCGCTCGGTCTCAAGCGGGATCAGTTCGTCCAGCATCTTGGCGAGCTTTGCCGAATGGACACCGGCGGCGACCACGACCTCATCCACGG
The DNA here is from genome assembly GCA_044236665.1 of Aestuariivirga sp. Classification (GTDB taxonomy): domain Bacteria; phylum Pseudomonadota; class Alphaproteobacteria; order Rhizobiales; family Aestuariivirgaceae; genus Aestuariivirga. The sequence continues at coordinate 2,361 of JBIIGF010000181.1, forward strand.
CGATGCGCCGGCCGCCCTTGAGCAGCACGGCGCTGATCTTCCCGCCACGCTCGAACCCCACGACCTCGCCCGTCTCGATCCTGCCGCCCAGCGCCGCGAAACGCGAGGCCAGCTTGACGACAAGCTGGTAGGGGTTGCGCATGGAGCGGTTCTGCGGGAAGAGAACGGCAAGACCGATGTTGTCCGATATCTCCGGCTCCAGCGCCTTGATGGCCTGACGCCCGATCACCTCATGCGGGAAGCCGAAGCGCTCGAGGATTTCGATATGCTCGCGGTCGGCCCGGAACTCCGCTTCGTCCGTATACAGAGAAAGACAGCCCTCCTCCGTCAATTCGCCAGACAGGCCGGTCTCCGCCAGCAGCGGCAGGAGGTCGTCATGGACCCGGCCGCACAGTGCCGCGCCCTGCTCTTCGAGTGCGCGGAGTTTCGCGGGCCGCGAGGCGGCGATGAAGCGCAGGAACCACGGCACGAGCTTCGGCATATAGGCAGGCCGCACGCGCACCGGGCCTTCAGGGTCCATGATCCAGCCCGGGATCTGCCTCCACACCGAGGGCCTGGAGGCCGGCATGAATTCGGTGACGGCGATCGAGGCCATGTTGCCGTAGGAGGCGCCTTTGCCGGGCGCATCCTTCTCGATCAGCACCACAGTACGGCCGCGCTTCTGCAGGGCATAGGCCAGCGCCGTGCCGATGATGCCTGCGCCGATGACGGCCGTGGTCATGGTCTTATTTCCAATTGAGGATCGGTGCCATGGCGGCGCGGAAGGCGGCCTTCTCCTCATCCGTCAGGGGCCCGAGCGGCATGCGGCATTCTCCCACCGGGGTTCCCTGCAACTCGCAGCCATATTTCACCTTCTGCACGAACTTGCCGGATTCGAGGATGTTCATGGCGGTGTAGAGCACCGCCATCTGTTCCCGCGCCTTCTTCAGGTCACCGGAGCGGAAGGTGCGGTCGAGGTCGCAGCAGGCCTTGGCCATGCAGTTGGCGGGGCCGCAGATCCAGCTGTCCGCCCCCCACAGCATGAAGTCGAGCGCCGCGTCATCCGAGCCTGATACCAGTTGCAGCCGGTCCTTGTAGCGCGTGGCAATGCCGATGGCGCGCTGCAGGGAGCCAGAGCTTTCCTTGATGCCGATGATGCGCGGATGATCCGCCAGCGCATCAAGCGCTTCCCATTCAAGCTCGACGCCATCTTTCGCGGGATAGCTGTAGAGCACGATGTTGATGTCAACGGCATCCAGCACGGTGTTGAAGTGCCGGATCAGCTCCTGCTGGCTGGGCTTGGTGTAGAAAGGCGTGGAGAGCAGCACGGCCTCATAGCCGATCTCCTTGGCACGCTGCGTATTGGCGATGACGCCCTTGGTGTGGGGCGCATTGGTGCCCGCGATCAGCATTTCGCCGGGCCTGGCGAAGGCCTTCACGAATTTCAGAACCTCCTCGCGCTCGGCATCGCTGAGGAAATTGTATTCACCGGTCGATCCGCAGGGCACCCAGCCGGTGACACCCGCCGCACGCAGGCTGGTCAGGAGCTTTTCAAAGGCCTTGAAGTCGAGATTGCCCTCCGCATCGAACGGGGTGGCGAGGGCGGGCATGACGCCGGAGAGTTTCATGGAGTGCTCCTTGATTTCGAGTATATTGTCGACTAATTGTCGACAAAGTCAAGCGGGAGCATCTGGACATGGCCAAGGCAGCGGCAAGACCGAAGGCCGCCAAGGAAGCGGGCTGGAAGAGCGTCCATGAGGCGCTGCGCGTTGAAATCCTCACGCTCAAGATGGCGCCCGGCGAATTGCTCGATGAAATGAGCCTGTCGCGCCGCTTCGGCTTCTCACGCTCGCCGATCCGCGAGGCGCTGATCAGGCTGGTGGGGGAAGGGCTGGTGGTGAATCTTCCCAACCGCACAACCATCGTGGCCCCGGTCGATATCACGCAGTTCCCGAAATATGTGGACGCGCTGGACATCGCCCAGCGGGTGAACACCAGGCTTGCGGCGGAACTGCGCAGCGACGCCGACCTGGCCGCCATTGCGGCAGCGCAGACGGATTTCATCGCGGCGGTGACAGCGAAGGACCATCTCGCCATGTCCGCCACCAACAAGGCCTTTCACATGGCCATCGCCCGCGCCGGGAAGAACGCCTACATGGCGGGCTTCTATGAAAGACTGCTCGACGAGGGCCGGCGCATCCTGCACCTGCACTTCGACTACATCGAACGCACCCGCGAGGGGCGGCTCCTGACCGACGAACACGAAGATATGATCGAGGCCATCCGGGCCCGCGATGTCGAGCGGGCAGACCGGCTGGCCCATGCCCATACGCGGCAGTTCCGCGACCAGTTTCTGGCCTACCTTCGCCAAAACTATACGGTTGCGGTCGACCTCGGCAGGCCAACAAACAGCTAAGCTATTGATTTCACTTTAAATGAACGAATCGTTCGGAAAAACGAACATTTCGCTTGATACCATACTAATTCTATATAGTATGTGTGCTAGATAGTACTTCAAGGAGGTTTCCATGCTGATTTCGTCTCGCCGCGTCCTCA
>JBIIGF010000182.1:0-4893 GCA_044236665.1 Aestuariivirga sp.
TATCATTTCGGGCGGATCGCGCCTTATGGCGTTCTGGCGAATGGCCTAGCCATTCCGGTGGTGGGCCTCGTCGTCATGCCGATGGCCTTGCTCTCGGCACTACTGATGCCGCTCGGCCTCGAGACACTGCCGCTGATGGCCATGGAAGCGGGGCTCAGGGCGGTCATCCTGATCTCGGACTTTGTGGCCTCGCTTCCCGGCGCCGACATGATGGCGCCGCGCCCTCCCGCTGCAGCAGTCGTCCTGCTTGCAGGCGGTTTCATCGCGCTGTGCCTTCTGCGGGGGCCGGTGCGGCTGGTTGTGGGATTGGCCGCCATGGCGGCTGGCGGGCTGATGATGCTGTGGTCACCGCCGCCGCCCGACCTGCTGATCGACGCCAGCGGCCGCAACGTGGCGCTGCGCGATGAGGCGGGCCAACTCGTGCCGGCCTCGCGGGGGCGGGCGCGCTTCGCGGTGGAAAAATGGCTGGAGGCCAATGGCGAGGAGGCTGGCATGGCAGCCGCCGCCAAACGCCCTGGCTGGCGCTGCGCCGAAGACCAATGCCGCGCCGAGGTGAAGGGCCGGCGCGTGGTGTTCGTGAGCAGGGAGGATGCCGGGCGGCCCGGCTGCGCCAATGTGGACATCCTCATCGCCAGCTTTCCGCTGCGCGGGGCCTGCGCCGGTGTTCCGGTGCGGATCGACCGGTTCGATCTCTGGCGTGGCGGTGCAGCAGCCCTGTGGATCATGCCGGAGGGCGTCCGGCTTGAAACGGCGCGCGGCTGGCAGGGGGTGCGTCCCTGGGTGGTGCGGCCAGAGGCCCGTGCCAGGGTGTTCACTACCGATTGACTGGCCTGCTCATTGAAGGCATGAGGCGGTCTATGACCCAGAGCAATCCCCGCCTCACCATGAGCGACATCCGCAAGGATATCGACCGGATCGACGAAGCCCTGATCAAGCTGTTGGCAGAGCGCCAGCGCTGTGTCGAGAAGGCCATCGTTGTGAAGAAGCGCGACGGGCTTGCGGCGCGCGACGAGGCCAGGGTGCGGCAGGTGATCGACCATGTGCGCGTGCTGGCACGAGCCCATAATGTCGATCCAGCCCTCGTCGAAACCATGTGGACCGAAATGGTCGAGTGGTTCATTGCATATGAGGAACGCTCGATCTGATACTCGACGGACGGTGGCGGAGGGGTTTAATCTCCCGCCATCATGAGCTTTTCCCATCTCTTCACGCCCTTCACCATCAAGTCCACCGAGATCCGCAACCGGATCTTCTCGACAGGCCACGATACATATCTGCCTGAAGGTGGATTGCCGTCGGATGCGCTGATCGCCTATCAGCGGGCCCGCGCCCGCGGCGGCGTCGGCCTCATCGTCATTCAGGTGGTGGGCGTGCATGAAACCGCCCGTTACACCGAGGCGCTGCTGATGGGCACCTCCGATGATTGCATTCCGCATTTCCGTCGCCTTTTTGAAGCTATTCATGCGGAGGGCACCAAGGTGTTCGTGCAGCTGTTCCATCCGGGCCGCGAGCTTCTCGGCAGGCCCGATGGCGTGGTGCAGCCCGCTTTCGCGCCCTCGCATTCCCCGTCCGAACGGTTCAAGGTGATCCCGAAGGAAATGACGCCCGCGCTGATTGCCGAGATCGTCGATGGTTTTGGTCAGGCCGCACGGCGCATGGCCGAAGCCGGTGCCGATGGCGTGGAGATCGTGGCGAGCCATGGCTATCTTCCAGCCCAGTTCATGAACCCCAAGGTGAACCGCCGCACCGACCACTATGGCGGGCCACTCGACAACCGGCTGCGCTTCACCCGCGAGGTGATCGCCGCCATCAGGCAGCAGGTTCCGCCGGACTTCGTCGTGGGCATGCGGATGTCCGGCGACGAGCATGACGAGGACGGCATGGTGGAGGACGATTCGGTCGCCATCGCCCGCGCGCTCGCACCCGACCTCGACTATCTGAACGTGATCGCGGGCACTTCCGCCACGGCGTCGGGCGCGATGCATATCGTGCCGTCGATGGCGAATACCCACGGCTATGTGGCACCCTTCGCCCAGAAGGTGAAGCAGGTGACGGGCAAACCCGTGTTCGTGGCGGGCCGCATCAACCAGCCGCAGATCGCGGAGGAAGTGCTGGCCTCGGGCTCCGCCGACATGTGCGGCATGACGCGCGCCATGATCTGCGACCCCGAGATGCCGAACAAGGCGAAAGCCGGAAGGGCCGATGACATCCGCGCCTGCATCGGCTGCAACCAGGCCTGCATCGGGCATTTCCAGCTGGGTCTGCCGATCTCCTGCATCCAGCATCCGGAAACCGGCCGGGAACTGCAGTATGAGGTGAAACCCCGCACTGCGAAGCCCCGGAAGATCATGGTGGTGGGGGGCGGACCGGCCGGGCTCAAGGCCGCGGCGGTTGCCGCCGAACGCGGCCATGCGGTGGACCTGCATGAGCGCGAGGCCCAGACTGGCGGTCAGGCGCGGTGGGCCCAGTTGCTGCCCAAGCGGGCGGAGTTCGGCGGCATCATCACCAACCTCACGGCCGAGGCGGAGCGCCATGGCGCGAAGATCCACCGCAGGAGCGAGGTGACGCGCGAGGTGCTGCTACGGGAAAAGCCCGATGCGGTGATCGTTGCGACCGGATCGAAACCCCATATGCCGCCCTTCGAGGGGGAGGCGAAGCAGGTCGTCCATGCGGTCGACATTCTGGCGGGCCGGGTCAAGACGGGTGCGCGGGTTGCCGTTTATGACTGGATGGGAGACTGGACTGGCTGCGGCATCGCTGAAATGCTGGCGGCCGAAGGAGCCCATGTGCGGCTGGCCGTCAACCACCATTGCGCGGGCGCCAATATGCAGACCTACGTGCGCTTCGAGTCCATCGCCAGGCTTCACAAGGCCGGGGTGGAGGTGCACCCATGGCTCCGGCTTTACGGCGGGGACGGGCGCACGGCCTATTTCATCCATACCCCCTCGCGCGAGGCAGTGGTGATGGAGGATGTCGATACCATCGTGCTCGCCACGCCCAATCTGCAGGAGGATGGGCTTGTGGGGGTGCTGGAGGACCTGGGGATCGAGTACCATCTGATTGGCGATGCGCTGAGCCCACGGACCGCGGAAGAGGCTGTCTATGAGGGGTTGCAGTCAGGGCTGGCGGTCTGACCCCAGCCTGATGTGGCGCTTATGCAACATTGTAACGAATTGTGGTTGGCGCCCAAATCCGCCTGAATCTCAACCTTTTATCCGCCCAAATTGCCGCCTAGCGTTTTGAAAACGAGGGCCGGAAGGCTCTTGCGGATTCGAGGAGGGGTCTTCGGGCCAACGGCAGCGCGGATCAACGTCACGGCATTCGAGCCGGGCGGCGCGGTGTTTGTGGCTGGAGATCCTCCGGATGATCCGCGCAGAGATGATGAAGAGAGATTGGCGTCGAAAGTGATGGATCGTCCGGTGAAGTGCCGAAGCTTCGGGCTACCGAAGCATGTGACGGAGGCCTGAGCCATCGTGACGGTCGCAACGGCCTCTGTTGGAGCGTGGCGCGTGGCTTTCAGCCTGTGCCGTTCCATGTTCGCCGTTCTGATGTTTGCAGTGTTGCTGGCACCGGCCGCTGCGGCCGCGGGTGATGAGACAACGGGGCCGCTGGCCGATTTCTACTCCTATCTTCCGGCGGCACCCGAGCTGAAGATCCCCGATATCAACATCCCGTTCTGGACCGACGACCTGAAGAAGGCGAAGCGCGCCTACAAGAAGGGTGACTACCGGCGGGCTGCCAAGCTGTTCCGCAAGGAGTCGGATGAAGGCAATCTCGTGGCGGACTGGTATCTCGGCCACATGTACCGGCAGGGCCTCGGGGTGCCGCGCAACGATGCCATGGCCTACAGCTATTACACCCGCGTGGCCGACCGGTTTGATCCTGACGAGGAAGACAAGCAACGCCTGCGCATCACCGTCGATGCCATGGTGCGCATGGCCGACTACCAGCGCACCGGCGCGGTCAATGCCGGCATTCAGCCCGACCCGGCCGGAGCGGCCCGCACCTATCTGAAGATCGCCACCGCTTATGGCCATCCGGCCGCGCAATACGCGCTCGGCATCATGAGCATCAAGGGCCAGGGCGTGAAGAAGAACCCGGGGCAGGGTCTCAAATGGCTGATGGCGGCGGCGCGCAAGCGCTATGCGCCGGCCGAGGCCTATCTCGGTGAACTCTACTGGGAAGGCCGCATCGTTAAGATGGACCGCACCCGTGCCCTGATGTGGTACATACTGGCGCGACAATCGGCGCGGCCGGAGGAAAACCCGGAAATCTTTGACCGCTACCTGCAGCTTGAAAGCAATGTGGGTGAGGACCAGCGCATCGAGGCGGAGGCCCGCGCCAAGGTGTGGGACGACAAATATCCGGCGGATGGCATCAAGTCCGCGGAAGCCGACTGATCAGTTGGCCGTGTTGGGCGCCGCCCCGAGGCAGGGCTCCAAGAGTTCCGGCCAAGATATCTCGCTCCGTATCTATTTCCGGTTTTGTCGGAGAAGTTGGTTCAGCCTCTGCGCGGCCTGCTGGGCCTGGTCAGGATGTAGGCCGCCACGGCCGCGATCACCACGCCCACCGCGATGATGGCCCAGCCGGGAACGCTGGTTGCGAAATGGAGATAGGCCAGCGCGCCCGACATCATGGCGATGGCAAGGCCCTTGGCGGTGGGCGGTATGACGCCCTCATCTTCCCAGTCGCGGACATATTTCCCGGCATGGCGGTTGTTGCGGATCTTTTCCGCGAGTTCGGGTGAGGAACGGGAAAAGGCCCAGAGGGCCACCAGCAGGAAGGGCGTGGTCGGAAACAGCGGAAGAACGATGCCGATGACGCCGAGCCCGACGCAAAACCAACCGGTTCCCAGCAGCAGGGGGCGGCGCAACGCCTTCATCATGGCGCGCA
>JBIIGF010000183.1:0-4890 GCA_044236665.1 Aestuariivirga sp.
GCGCCACGTCGGATAGGCTGTTGCCATCCTCATCGCGGAACTCGAAGGTCGCGGCGACGGGAAGCGGTTCGGAGATGCCCGTGCTTTCGATCAGCAGGCAGTCGAACCGGCCCTCGCCGGCCAGCCGTGCAACTTCGCGCAAGAGATCGTCGCGGAGCGTGCAGCAGATGCAGCCATTGGACATCTCGACCAGCTGCTCGTCAGTGCGCGAGAGGTTCGATCCGCCGTCGCGCACGAGGCTCGCATCGATGTTGACCTCGCTCATGTCATTCACGATGACGGCGACCTTGAGGCCTTCTCGGTTGTTCAGGACATGATTGAGAAGCGTGGTCTTTCCGGCACCGAGAAAACCGGAGAGGACGGTCACGGGCAGGCGATCCGTTGACGAACGTTGAGGCATGAGAGGTCAGTCCCGGTTGAGTTGGCAATGGTGATCTGGAGGCCGCTCATGTTCCGGCGTGTGGCGATACGCATCATTTGATGGCCGCGAGGAACTCGGCCTTCAGGGACGGGTCGGTCTCGAAGGTGCCGGTGAACTGCGAGGTGACTGTGGCAACGCCTGGCATGCGGATGCCGCGCGTGGTCATGCACTGATGGCTCGCCTCGATCCACACGGCCGTGCCGCGTGGCTTCAAGGCCGAGGTCAGCGCGGCCGCGATCTGCGCGGTGAGTGTTTCCTGCGTCTGGAGCCTGCGGCCGAGAATGTCCACCAGGCGGGCAATCTTCGAGATGCCGACAACGTGGCCGCCGGGCATGTAGGCGACATGGGCGGTGCCGAGGATCGGCACAATGTGGTGCTCGCAGTGTGATTGCAGGCGGATTGACTTCATGAGCACCATGCCGCGATAGCCCGCAACATCCTCGAATCCGGTCGCCAGAACCGCCTCGGGAGATTCGCGATAGCCCGAGAAGAACTCTTCATAGGCGGCGGCAACCCGCGCCGGCGTGTCTCGCAGGCCCTCGCGGTTTGGGTCATCGCCCGCCCAGCGGATGAGGGTGTGCACGGCGGCCATGGCTTCGACGCGGGTGACGGGGGCTTCCGGCTGTTGCGTGAGGAGATTCAAGGACATGAGATGCTCGATTGGCATATGCAATGTTATAACATAACGTTTTTCTGTCATATTGTCCACTGAAACTCCAGACACGCCCGGCGGCCGTTCCAGCAATGAGGAGCGGGTTTACGATGCCTTGCGCAACGCATCTCGCTCGCTGTCTGCTACTGATAAAACTTCAATCTAAGGGCGCATACTTCCCGTCATCTCGCTCCGATCTGGCTCATGCTGAGAAAGCTATGGAATTCAGCGTGATCTCCCGGGGCGGACTCTTCGCCTTTTGGCTAGATTGGCCGTGGTCACTGAACCAAATGTCGCGATTGACCGTTATACCCACTTGCGCTCTGTTCAAACAAAATCAGCCAGAGAACGGCTGTATAACCTGGGAGGACTAATCTATGACGAAGCACACCAAGCCTGGTCAACCGGCCTCGCGTCGCGCCTTTCTGAAATCCGGCGCCACCGCGGCGGCAGCTGGCGCTGCAACGATTGCGCTGCCCAATGTGGTGCGCGCGCAGGAAGCCGTGGTTCTGAAGTTCCAAAGCACCTGGCCCGCCAAGGACATTTTCCACGAATTCGCGCAAGATTTCGTGAACCGCGTCAACGAGATGGGGGGTGGTCGCCTGAAGATCGAACTGCTGGCCGCGGGTGCGGTCGCCAAGGCGCTCGAGGTTCAGGACGCGGTGCTGGCCGGCACGCTGGACGGCGGCCATGGTGTCACCGCCTATTGGTACGGCAAGAACAAGGCCTTCTCGTTGTTCGGTACACCGCCCGCCTGGGGCTGGCGCGCCAACCAAATGCTGGGCTGGATCAAGTATGGTGGCGGGCAGGCGCTCTATGACGAGCTGGTGCAACAGGTCCTGGGCCTTGACCTTGTCGGCTTCCTGACGGGCCCGATGCCGACCCAGCCGCTCGGCTGGTTCAAGCAGCAGATTACCGATGCCGAGCAGCTGAAGGGACTGAAGTACCGTACCGTCGGTCTTTCGGCCGACTTGTTCAAAGAGATGGGCGCTGCGGTGACCATTATGGGCGGCGGCGAGATCGTTCCGGCCATGGACCGCGGCTTGCTCGACGCGGCAGAGTTCAACAACCCGACCTCCGACTTGCTGCTGGGGTTCCCTGACGTTTCCAAGAATTACATGGTGCAGAGCTACCACCAGTCGGCCGAGTGTTTCGAGATCGTGTTCAACAAGACGAAGTTTGACGCGCTTTCGCCGGACCTCCAGGCTGTCATCCGCTACTCTGCGGAGGCCGCCTCCGCCGATATGAGCTGGAAGGCGATGGACCGCTATTCCAAGGACCTTGAGGCGCTGAAGGCCGCGGGCATCAAGGTGCACCAGACGCCGGACTCTGTGTTGCAGTCACAGCTTGCCGCATGGGACAAGGTGATCGCCGCACAGTCTGCCGACCCCTTCTTCGCCAAGGTCGTGGAAAGCCAGAAGGCGTGGGCCAAGCGCGTGGTCGGTGCGCAGTTTGAGCTCGAAGTAGACCAGAAACTCGCCTACGATCACTTCTTCAAGTCGTAAGATCAGGCGTTGCCGCCGCATGGGCAATGGCCCGGCGGCGGCGCGCGCGAAGACGTCTTCTGGGAGGTTGATGTATGAAGCTCGACCGGTGGGCGTTCGCCCTCTTTGCGCTCGGCGTCGCGGTCGTTGTCGCGGCCATGTTCTGGTCGCTGGCGGCCTACGGCGAAGTAGGGCGCATGGTGGCGAGCAAGGGGGTGAGGCCGAACAGCAGCTTCCTCTGCTTCGTCGCCTGGGCCGAGCGCTGCGACGTGCTGCGCCAAGCCCACGCGGAAAAGGGGACGATCGCCTATTCGCCGCTGTCCCTCTGGGCGGGGGTGCTCATGATCCTGTCGAGTTTCGTCATGCAACTCTGGCCGCGCCACGCGGGCGAGGGCTGGGCGCCGCGGCTGCAGCGGCTGCTGCTTCCCGTCGACCGGGTGAGCACCATCGTCGGTCAATTCTTCGCCTGGTCCATCCTGCTCCTGACGCTGGCCGTCAGCTATGAGGTGTTCTCGCGCTATGCGCTCGGTGCGCCGACCGACTGGGCTTTCGATGCCAGCTACATCCTCTACGGCTTGTTGTTCATCATGGCGGGCGCCTATGCGCTGTCGCGCAATGCGCATGTGCGCGGTGACTTCCTCTACCGGGGCTGGAGCCAGCGACGCCAGGCGGGCATGGACCTTGTCCTCTACATTGTCTTCTTCTTCCCCGGCATCATCGCCTTCATCTATTCGGGCTATGGCTTCGCTGCGCAGTCCTGGTTCTCGCATGAACATTCGGCCTACAGTCCGTCCGGTCCTCCGATCTATCACTACAAGACCATCATCCCAGTGACAGGCATCCTGCTGTTGCTCCAGGGCATTGTGGAGGTGGTGCGCTGCCTCATCTGCCTCAGGACCGGCGGCTGGCCGCGGCGGCTGCATGATGTCGAGGAACTCGAAAAGCTCATTCTCGAACAACGCGAAGCCCAGGAGGCAAATCCGTGACCGATCCACAACTCGGCGTGCTGATGCTGGTGCTCTTCGTCGGCTTCATCATGCTCGGTTTCCCGATTGCCTTCACGCTGATTGCGATGGCGGTGGGCTTTGCATTGCTCGCATTCGACGGCAACATCGAGCAGGTGATGTCGCTCCTCGTGCAGCGCACGTGGTCGGTGATGACCAACGACATCCTGATCTCCGTGCCGCTCTTCGTCTTCATGGGTTACGTTATCGAGCGCGCCAACATTCTGGACCGGCTGTTCCGCTCGATCCAGCTCGCAGCAGGCGGCCTTCCGGGCTCGCTCGCCGTGGCCACTCTGATCACCTGCGCCCTCTTCGCGACGGCAACCGGCATCGTGGGCGCGGTGGTGACGCTGATGGGCCTTCTGGCCTTTCCCGCCATGCTGCGTCATGGCTATGACGTGCGCCTCTCTGCGGGCGTGGTCTGCGCGGGCGGCTGTCTCGGTATCCTGATCCCGCCCTCCATCATGCTCATCCTCTATGGTGCCACGGCCGGCGTGTCGCCCGTCCAACTTTATGCGGGTGCGCTGTTTCCCGGCCTGATGCTGACGGCCCTCTATCTCGGCTACGTCATGCTCCGCGCCTTGCTGAACCCCAAGCTCGCCCCGCCGCTGCCCGTTGAGGAGCGTATGGTGCCCTTCGCTACGGTGGCGTATGATCTGATGACGTCCTTCGTGCCGCTGGCCTTGCTCATCTTCGCGGTGCTGGGCTCGATCATGTTTGGCCTTGCGACCCCCTCGGAGGCCGCCGCCATCGGGGCTCTGGGCGCATTGGTGCTCGCCACCGCCTACCGCTCTCTCAACTTCGAGAAGCTCAAGGAATCAGTCTATCTGACGGCACGCACCACCGCCATGGTGGGCTGGCTCTTCGTCGGCTCCTTCGCTTTCTCGGCCGTCTTCGCCATCCTCGGAGGCGATGCGGTGATCAAGGACTTCGTGGTGGGCCTCGATCTCTCGCCCTTCATGTTCCTGCTGTTGACGCAGATTATCATCTTCATCCTGGGCTGGCCGCTGGAGTGGACGGAGATAATCGTCATCTTCGTGCCGATTTTCCTGCCGCTGCTCGACCACTTCGGCATCGACCCGCTGTTCTTCGGTCTCCTCATCGCGCTCAATATCCAGACGTCGTTCCTCTCGCCGCCCGTCGCCATGGCGCCTTTCTATCTCAAGGGCGTGGCGCCCAAGGAGGTGAGCATCAACGACATCTTTGCGGGCGTTATGCCCTTCATTTTGCTGGTCATCACCTCCATGGCAATGCTCTACACCTTCCCCCAGATCGGCCTCTGGCTGCCAGAACAGCTCTACGGAAGGTAATGGCCCTTTGCTGGACCGC
>JBIIGF010000002.1:0-17697 GCA_044236665.1 Aestuariivirga sp.
GCGGCCGCAAAGGAAGCGGCAGAGGCCCTTGATGGCCTGCTCGGCAAGCTGCGCCAGTCCTATGCCATCCGCATCGTGCAGGAAGAAGGCACGCCCTCCGGCGTCTGGCGCATTCCGGATGTGAACGATGACGCGCGCAACTACTACCTCATCGTCGAGGCGATAACGCCCGAGGGCACAGCCATCGCGCTTCCGGTACTCAACGAGGAAACGAAGAAGTCCGGCACGGTGACACGCTGGGGCATCCGGGTGGACAAGAGCCTGTTCGATGCCGTGCGCCGCGACAAGGGTGACGACGGCATCATCCAGAACGACACGGTGGCGCAGAAGAAGCGCGGCGCGTCGGAACCCGAATGGACGATCCCCGCGCCAACCGGCGCGATCACGGAGTGGTAAGCGGATGATATCTGGCCGCCAGGGTCTTGACTCGATCGAAGCCGCGCTGCGCCAGGTCGAGAGCGAGGAAGCGGAAGCGCGCCGCCAGGCCGAACGCGAGACCGGCCAGCGCGCCGAAAGTGAAAAGTCGCTGAACGACGGCTACCGCGAGCTGGCCCGCGTCAGGATCGACATCTCGCTGGAGGATGGGGTGATCGACCGCGCCGACGGCCTGACCAGCGACGTGATGGAGCATCTTGCCCGCTGGCAGGCAGCGCATCGCGCCGCCGAGGCGAAGTGGGACGCCCTCAAGGGCGAGATTGATGACTGGCGCCGGAAACGCCATCAGGCACATGACAAGGTGGAGAAGGCACGCGCCATCTATGACGCCGCCTATGCCGAAGCACGGGAAAGGTTATCCACCGAGCCCGGCCACGCAGCACTCATGACGGCACAGGCCGATGCGCTGGCCCACATCCAGAATGCCCGCACGAAGGCTGAAAAGGCCGAAGCGGAGCGGGCTGAAAAGGACAAGCCCTATGCGGCCGATCCGCTGTTCATGTATCTGTGGAAGCGTAGCTATGGCACGCCCCGTTATGCCGGTGGCGGCATCACCCGCTTGCTCGATGGCTGGGTGGCGCGGCTCATTGGCTATAGCGAGGCGCGCATCAACTATGCGGCGCTGACCGAGATCCCGGTTCGCCTCAACCAATATGTGGCGCGGCTCGAGGAAACGGCCCGCAAGGCCGATGAGGCCATTCATGCGAGCCTGCTGCGCGAGGTGGCAGTGATTGCACAGGAAGACATCGCGGGGCGCATCGCTGCGCTCGAAGCCGAGCTGGCAGCGCTTGAGGAAGGTGTGACGAAGCGCGAGGCCGCATTCGACGCGCTCTCCGATGAGGTGACGCGCCTTGCGCAGGGGCATGACCCCCATCTCGAGGCCGCCGTCGAGTCACTGGCGAGCATCCTGTCCTCCACCAGCTTCCGCCAGCTCGCCGCGGAGGCAAGGAACACGCCGAGCCTGAAGGACGACCAGCTGCTGGAGCGCATCCAGAATACAGCTTCCATGATGGCACAGATCGAGGACCGGGTGGCCGAACACCGCAAGCGGCTCGATCAGCTTGCCGCGCGACGCTCCGATCTGCTGCGCATCGCAGCTGAATTCCGCCGCCAGCGCTATGACGACAATTCTTCGGTGTTCACCAAGGACGAGGTGTTCAGCGGCCTGTTGCGCCAGCTGCTGGCCGGCCTCATCACGGCGGGGCAGTACTGGGCCGAGATCCAGCGCCATCAGACGCGCCAGCGCCGCGCCTCCGACCGGTTCCCGCGCTATGATGACGTGATACTGGGTGGCGGCCGCTCATGGCCGCGCGGTTCAGGCGGCGGATCATGGGGCGGGGGCGGCATTTCATTTCCCAGTGGCGGGGGCGGCTCGTGGGGTGGTGGCGGCGGCAGCAGCGGAGGTGGCGGCTTCCGCACCGGCGGCTCGTTCTAAGAATTAGGAGCCCTTGAGAAGCCGGCGCAGCTTCGCATCCCGCATCTCCGGCGCTTCACCGAAGGCGATCGTGCCCGAGAATTCGCCGTCGGCATTCATCAGGAAAATGCTGGCCGTGTGGTCCATGGTGTAGCTGCCGTCGCTGGTCGGGGATTTGGCGAAATAGATCCGGAAATCCCTGGCGAGCTTCTGCAGTTGCTCGGGCGTCGGAACCAGTGCCTCGATGCGCGGATCAAAGTTTGCGATGTAATCCTTCATCGCCGGCAAGGTATCGCGCTCGGGGTCCACGGTGATGAAGAACACCCGGAAGTCCTTCGCGTCGTCGCCCAGTTTCGTCAGTGCACTGCTCATTTCATAGAGCGTCGTGGGGCAGATCTCGGGGCAATGCGTGAAGCCGAAGAACACCGCGTAAGGCGTGCCCTTCAGGCTCTCGGAAGAGACCTCGCCGCCTTTCGACGAGGCAAGCACGAAGGGTCCGCCAATTTCGACGGTGTTGCCGGACTGGCCACGGAACGTGCCGCTCACATAGGCAAGCCCCCCGGCGATAATGACGAGAACCAGAACGGCGGCGGCAAGCAACCGGATGCGGGTCATGAGGGCAATCCCGCGGTGTTGAAGCAGCAGGTCAGCCATTGCTGAGGGGCGTGGGTGTCGGTTGGGGTATCCAGCATGTCGAGAGCTTTAGGCGCTTGCCATGCTGGCTGTCGAGGTTTCCAAAGGTCGCATCACACCTGGGTTATCTGGAGAGCATCACTTCGGCGGCGGCCACGTAAAGTGGAATGCCGGCCACGATGTTGAACGGAAAAGTGATGGCAAGCGAAAGCGGCAGGTAGATCGCCGCCTTGGCCTGCGGCAGGGCGAGGCGCATGGCGGCAGGCACCGCGATGTAGGAGGCACTGGCGCAGAGCACCATGAACAGCGCACCCGTTCCGGCCGAGAGGCCCAGCGCCATGGCGATCAGCAGGCCCGCCCCGGCCCCGATGATCGGCATGTAGATGCCGAAGGCCGCAAGGCTGAAGGTGAAGGCCCGCATGTGGTGGAACTGTCGCGCCACCATCAATCCCATGTCGAGCAGGAACAGCGCAAGGATGCCCTGGAACGGGGTGACGAGGAAGCCTTCCATCTTCTGCAGTCCCTCCTCGCCCGAGGCCATGCCGATGACGAAGCTGCCGAACAGCAGGAGGATGGCACCATTGGTGAAGATCTCGCGCGCCAGCTTGGGGGTCGCCTGGCGGCCCGCCTCGATGGTCTCGGGTGCGGCGCGATGCGCGATGTAGAGGGCGGAGAGGATGGCGGGCGCTTCCATCATCGCCAGCACGGCGACGATGGCCCCGTCATAGGGAAGCGCTGCCTGCTGCAGGAAACTCACCGCCGTGACGAAGGTCACGATGGACACCGAGCCGTAATGGCCGGCAATCGCCGCCTGGGTGGCGCCATCGAGTTTCGTGGTGCGCCGCAGCAAACCGAAGGCCAGGAATGGCAACAGGAAGCTCATGGCCGCACCCGCCAGCAGCATCGGCAGAGCCCCCACCATGCCGCCCTCGGCGCCCGACAGGGCCGCCCCGCCCTTGAAGCCGATCGCCATCATCAGATAGATCGACAGGTAGCGGCTGATGCTGTCTGGAACATCAAGATCAGACTTCAGCAGTCCAGCGGCGATACCGAGCGCAAAGAACAGAACCGCAGGCGAAAGAAGGTTCTGTAGAAAAATCAATAAGATATCCATGATGGCCCCCAGTTCGGGGCGCTTCTAGGCAAATTGCACTCATAAGGAAAACGCTTTATACTTATGCCTGAAATCAGGATTTCGAATGATGCTCGATACCCTCACCCTGCAATGCTTCCTCGAAGCGGCGGAACTCCGCTCCTTCACCCGGGCCGCCCAGCGGGTGGGCCGCAGCCAATCGGCCGTCAGCCAGCAGATCGCCAAGCTGGAGGAACATCTCGGAAAGCCGCTGTTCACCCGCGGCAAGGTGCTGACGCTGACCGATGACGGACAGATGTTCCTCTCCTATGCGCGGCGCATCCACGCGCTGCACCGCGAAGCCCTGGACCGGTTCCGCGAGCCCGACCTCTCAGGCGAGGTGCGGTTCGGCCTGCCGGAGGATTTCGCCGCCGTCTATCTGTCTGATGTCCTGGCGGAGTTCACCCGCAGCCACCCGCGAATCCTGCTGTCCATCGAATGCGATCTGACGCTCAACCTCTATCGCCGTTTCCGCGAAGGGGCCTTCGACATCGTGCTGGTGAAGATGAACCGGCCGGAGGATTTCCCCAATGGCACGGAAGTGTTCCGCGAACCCCTCGCCTGGGCGGGCGATGCGAGCCTTGCCTCAGCCGAGGGCAACATGCCGCTGGTGATGGCGCCGCAGCCCTGCGTCTACCGCGCAGCCGCCCTGGCCGCACTTGAACGCGCCGGCTTGCCCTGGCGCCAGACCCTGACCAGCCCAAGCCATGCCGGCACGCTGGCCGCGGTGCGCGCCGGGCTTGGCCTGACCGTGCTGCCGCGCCCGATGATCCCGCCCGACATCGCCGCCGTTCCAGCCCCGCTGGTGCCGCCGCTCGGCTATATCCATGTCTCCATGCTGAAGCACCGCACAGACGATGCGGCGATCAATTCGCTGGAAGAATTCGTGATCGGCAAGTTACGGCGCTGAGCGGGGCCTCGGGGGAAGTCTCAACCCGGCAGGAGGCCGATCAGCGCCTTGAGCGTGGCGGCCAGCGTGGCGTGGTCTCCCGCCGCGAGCATGGCGCCGGAGAGGAGATCCTCATGCTGGAAGGCGACGATCAGGGTCGAGACGGCAACCCCCGCCACCGCCCGCCGCACCAGCCGGCTGGAGCAGAACAGCACAAGGGCGATGGTGCCGAGAATGCGGAAAGGCAGGGTCAGCATCGGTCCGGTCACTTGCTGGCAGTGTCGGCGATCGAGGAGCCGGAGCGCTCGGGCTCGAGCGACACCCACTTGCGCGGATCCTTCGCGGACTGGCGCTTCAGCAGCGTGTAACCGGTCGCACCCCAGTTGCGGATCTCATTGCGGCGGTTGTCAAGGATGAAATCGCCCTTCGAGGTGGTGAGGGTGAGAACGGCATGGCCGTCGCCCTGCTCATCGAGCACCACGGTGATGCGCAGTGCCTCGGCCGGGAAGCCCTTGGACTGGAGCACCTTCTTCTTCATCAGCACGACGTCTTCGCAGTCACCGGCATCGGCGGGCAGCGTCCAGTATTCCGGCGTGCCATAGAGCGTCTCATCGGTTACCGGCGCGATGGCGCCGTTGACGAAGGCGTTGACCATGCGCACCAGCAGCCACTGCTGCTCGGTCATGGCGAGGCGGCGCGCCTTGCCCTGACCTGGCTGGCAATGCTCGGGGCTGCGCTGGCAGAACTCGACGAAGCCGATGGGCGGCAGGGTTTCGGAATATTCACGGGCAAACGGCGCGGACTTGCGCTCGAAGCTGGTGGCCATGGCGGCGGTGGAGAGCGCCATCAGGCAACCCAGCAGTGCAGCCATCCCCTTCGCCAACATGCCCATCTCCCAGTCCCCGGCGGATATCGTTAATTTCTGGTGAACAGGATGCAGCGGGGGCTGGCGGCTGGCAATCCTAAACAAAAGGTTAAGTTAACGGCGGCGGCGGTGCCAATGCGGCACCCTCACGTTAACCATGACAGGGCGGAACAGGAGATGGGGCGGCGGTAAAGACGGGCTATTGCCCCTTCAGGCTCTGCACGGTCTTGCGGAGGGCCGCGTAGCGTTTGCGGGCGTCATAGGGAACCTGCTTCGATCCCTTCAGCTTGGTGGCGATGCGCGCCTCATAGGCGGCCATCTGGTGATCCTGCAGGTTGACGAGTTTCACATCGCGCCAGAACTCCCCGACGCTCACCTCGCGCGCCACCGGGGCCGGCAAATAGACATAGTATGGGCCTTCGAGCAGGATGACCTCGGGGCCGACCTGCTCATAGTCGCCGAACTTGCCATGGGCCGCGTTGGGCAACAGGGGAATGATGTCATACTCATCCACCACACGCAGCAGGGGCAGGAAGGACAGTTGCGATGCGCCCTGCGTGGTGGTGAAGCGCGGCTGGCCGAAGGTGGTGATCTTCTTCACCTCATGACCATCCTCGATGGCATAGATGCCGAGCAGCGAGACGACCGCGCCACCGAGCGAATGGCCCACCATGGTGGTGGCGTAGCCCTTCTTCAGCAGGGGCGCTGCATCGGCGTAGATGGCGCGGGCATCGGCGTCGAAGCCCGAATGCACGGGGATCTTGATCCGCCGGTCCTCACGGACCGTCACATCAAAATCCTCTTTGAGGTTCACATCGCCCTTGGTGCCGCGCACCGTGATGATCTGGGTGCGCGCCTTGTCATCGCGCTCGATGAAATACTGAACGTCCTTGCCGCCGGGCGAGGCAATATGCACGGTGTTGGGGTAGGCGGCGCGAATGCCGGCAGGGCTGAGATAGGCGGCGCGCGCGCGTTTCGCATCGACCGCCAGTTCGGCGAAATCCACAGTCTGCGGCGTGATGCCGGACCCCAGCGCCTCAAGCTCCTTTGCGGGCAGGCTGCCGCAGGCCGTGAGGCCGAGCAGGCACAGCATGAGGACGACAACCGGCGCGGCGGCCCGCCGGGCCATCCGGCCAGCGTCCACGAAAGTCTGATCCAGAGCCACTGCGTGCCTTTGCGTCATGGTGCCTAGTTAGGCTGCGGGTGGTATTGCGTCAATCAAGGCCCGCATGAGGCATTCACTTCTGCGCCACATCGGCGCGGCGGAATTTCAGCATCTCGCCCTCGGCATTGGCGGCGACATACCAGCCACCCTTCTGGCTGATCTGCCCGCAATGCGTCTTGCCCTTGGTCCATTTGTTCCAACTCACACAGAGCGAGGAGCCCTGCATGAACCAGCGGCCCTTGTCCTGCTGGCCATAGGCAGCCCCCACCAGCGTGCCATTGCGGCTGCCGGAAAAACTCACCCGGTAGCCCTTCACCTTGGCCTCGAACTGGCCCGGAAAGAGCCTGGCGACATCGGCCCCGGCCAGCGGGCCTGCCTGAACCGGCACTGCCGCGGCGAACACTGCCGCCGCGGCCAGCGCGGCAGCACAACGTCTGCGAAGTGTCATTCTGTTTTTCCCATCTGTTTGGCAGAGCCGGCCGGATTCAGGCCGGATGCCGTTGCACAGGTTGAACGTGCGTTTGGCAGCCCCATTTGTTGGAAATATGGGGAGGAGAAGGCCGAAATGCCCTTGATTTGGCGCAAATCTGGCACCGGCCTCCGAACCGGAGATCATGCCCCAAGGTCATCATTCCCCCTGTGCATGCAGCGACCATGCCGGGTGTTCGCTTCTCGCCCCGCGTGCTAGTGAACGGCGCATGAGCCTTTTCCAGACCTTTGCCGAACGGGGCTACCTGACCTTCCCGCTGGACGAAGCGGTGCTGACATGGGCGGAGCATGCGCGGGGCTTTGCCGCCGCCGCCGCGCGTGACCCGGCACAGGCGCACTGGCTGCGCTGCGGGGGAACATGGTTTGTGGGCGTCGATGCCCTGCCCAATGACAGCAACGGCCGGGTGGCCGGCGGCCCGCCGCTTCAGGGCGCAGCGATGGACTTCATCGCCCGGGAGCTGGGACATGCCCTGCCGCTGCACCGTGCCCAGGTATCCATCTGCTATCCGGGCTACCCGCAGCCCTATGAGGGCGAAACGCCCGCCGCCTTCCAGTTCCGCATCAAGCGCGATGCGGCACATGTCGATGGGCTGCTGGCCGAAGGCCCGGAGAAGCGCCGCTACGTGCGCGAGCCGCACGCCTATATCCTCGGCCTGCCGTTGACGCGCCAATCGGCCGATGCGGCACCGCTCGTCGTCTGGGAGGGCTCGCACCTCATCATGCGGAAGATGTTCCGTGAGCTGTTCGCCGGACAGGCGGCCGAAACCGGCCCGGACATCGATGTGACCGAAGCCTATCAGGCCGCACGGCGGCAGGCCTTTGCCAGCTGCCGCCGGATCGAACTCCCCTCCAGCCCCGGCGAGGCGACGCTCCTCGACCGTCACCTGCTGCATGGCGTAGCACCCTGGGGCGCTCAGGCCACGGCACCAGACGAAGGCCGGATGATCGCCTACTTCCGCCCGGAAACCGCGCGGTGGGAAGACTGGCTGACCGCGCCCTGAGCGTTTGCGGCTTGGCTTTCGGCCCGCGCCTGCCAATAGTGGTGGCGCAGGTCTCGAAAGGATCCGGAGGTTCGCATCATGTCCAGGCTTCAGGGAAAGGTAGCGCTGGTGATCGGCGCAGCGCGCGGCATCGGCGAGGGGATTGCCCAGCGCTTCGTGGAGGAAGGGGCGAAGCTCGTCATCGCCGATACGGAAGTGGACGCCGGCCAGAACACGGCACGGCGGCTCGGCGGCGTGTTCGTGGAAACCGACATTTCGCAGCAGGCTGAGGCCGAACACGCCGTCGCCACCGCCATCGGGCACTTCGGCGGCCTCGACATACTGGTGCAGAATGCCGGCATCTTCCCCTGGACGCTGATCGAGAACATCTCGCCTGCGGAATGGGACAAGGTGCTGGCGGTCAATCTGAAGGGCACCTTCCTCGCGGCGCGTGCCGCCCTGCCGCACATGAAGGCCAAGCGGTCGGGCCGGATGATCTTCACCTCCTCGATCACCGGACCCCGCGTGACGAGCCCGGGGCACGGGCATTATTCAGCCAGCAAGGCGGGCATCAACGGCTTCATCAAGGCGGCAGCGCTGGAGTTTTCCGGCTACGGCATCACGGTCAATGGCATCGAGCCCGGCAATATCCTGACGGCAGGCCTCGAGATGGGCCGCTCGCCAGCATTCATCCGCTCGATGGAGGCGGCGATCCCGCTGGGCCGCCTCGGCACGCCGCGCGACATTGGCAACTGCGCCCTGTTCCTCGCCTCGGATGAAGCAGACTACATCACCGGCACGACGATCACCGTCGATGGCGGCCAGACGCTGCCCGAAGGCGCCGACTTCCGCCTCAACCCGGCGTAAAGGCCAGCCGCCTGCCTCATGGCTGGCATGTGAGGCCTGCCCCGAGGGTTTGACTTGGAGCTTGAAGTCGCTAAATACGGGCCAAAATCCATTCAGCCGAAGGCAATACCCATGGCCAAGCCGCGCACACTCTATGACAAGATCTGGGACGACCACCTGGTCCATGAGGCCGAGGACGGCACCGCCCTCCTCTACATCGACCGGCATCTGGTCCATGAAGTGACGAGCCCGCAGGCTTTCGAAGGCCTGCGCATGACCGGCCGCAAGGTGCGCCATCCGGAGCGCACGCTGGCCGTGGTTGACCACAATGTGCCGACCACCGACCGCTCCAAGGGCATCGCGGAAGAGGAAAGCCGCGTCCAGGTCGAGACGCTGGCCAAGAATGCCGCCGAATTCGGCGTGAAGTATTTCAACGAACTCGACAAGCGCCAGGGCATCGTCCACGTGGTGGGGCCCGAGCAGGGCTTCACGCTTCCCGGCACCACCATCGTGTGCGGCGACAGCCACACCTCGACGCATGGCGCCTTCGGCGCGCTGGCCCATGGCATCGGCACCTCGGAAGTGGAACATGTTCTGGCCACCCAGACGCTGATCCAGAAGAAGGCCAAGAACATGCTGGTGCAGGTGGATGGAAAGCTGCCCAACCACTCAACCGCCAAGGACATCATTCTCGCCGTCATCGGCGAAATCGGCACGGCGGGCGGCACGGGCTCGGTCATCGAATTCGCCGGCGAAGCGATCCGCGACCTGTCGATGGAAGGCCGGATGACGGTGTGCAACATGACGATCGAAGGCGGCGCGCGCGCCGGCATGATCGCGCCCGACGAGAAGGCCTATGCCTATCTCAAGGGCCGTCCCATGGCGCCCTCGGGCGAGGCCTGGGACATGGCGCGCCGCTACTGGGACACGCTCCACACCGACGAAGGCGCCCATTTCGACCGCGTGGTGACGCTCGACGCTGCCAACCTTCCGCCCATCGTCTCCTGGGGCACCTCGCCAGAGGACGTGATGTCGATTGCCGGTGTCATTCCGAACCCGGACGATATCGCGGATGAAGGCAAGCGCCAGTCGAAGTGGCGCGCACTCGAATACATGGGGCTGAAGCCCGGCACCCGGATGACCGACGTCGAACTCGACGTGGTGTGGATCGGCTCGTGCACCAACGGCCGCATCGAGGACCTGCGCGCCGTCGCCAAGATCGTCGAAGGCAGGAAGATCTCGGGCCGCCTCGCCTACGCCATGATCGTTCCCGGGTCCGGCCTCGTGAAGGAACAGGCGGAAGCCGAGGGACTCGACAAGATCTTCAAGGCGGCGGGCTTCGAATGGCGCGAGCCCGGCTGCTCCATGTGCCTTGGCATGAACCCGGACCAGTTGAAGCCCGGTCAGCGCTGCGCCTCCACCTCGAACCGCAACTTCGAAGGCCGCCAGGGCTACAAGGGCCGTACCCACCTGCTGTCGCCGGAAATGGCCGCCGCCGCGGCGCTTGCCGGGCGGTTCGTCGATGTGCGCAAGCCCGCCGCCTGAGCGGGCTTCGCCTCTCCAGCTCTGTGGAATGGCCCCGGTTCCCGGGGCCATTCGTTTACCAAGACAACATTTTCCATATTGCTGGGAAAGAAAACGTCCGCCAGCGAACAATCGTTTGCGACGAAGCCGCGTAGACCAGCCTCTGGTCGCGAATTAACGGTTGCTGAACCGTCCGTTAACGCTTAAGCGACCAGCGCGGCGATAAAGTGATTCCGGAAGGCGGGGTTCAGTGCCTTTCTTGTTGGGGGTTGTTAATGGGTACTTCAGTTCAGGCGGATACCAAATTTCTGCGCCGCATTTTCCTGGGCCTCGTATTCCTGACGCTGGTGACCGGCGGCATGGCGGGCTTCACCACCGTCCAGGCGATGACCGGCCAGACCGGCGCCTGCGTCGTCTTCTGCCAGCCCTAGGCTGACCATGGCGGAGCACAGGCTTTACGGCCTTTCCGCCCCGTCTCTTTCCGACATAGAAGAACTTGCCACGGAGGCCTTTGCCGGCCTTCCGGAGGGATTTCGCGCCTTGTGCGGCGAAGTCATCATCACCGTCGCCGACTTTCCATCCGAGGATGTGCAGACGACGATGGATGCAGGGCCGTTCGATCTTCTGGGCCTGTTCCAGGGCGTGGGCCTGGCGCAGGACGCCGCCGTGCCGGAAACCGGCCGCATGCCCAACATGGTGTTCCTCTATCGCCGCGCCATTCTCGATTACTGGGCCGAGCATGAGGAAAGCCTCGGCGCCATCGTGACGCATGTGCTGGTGCACGAGATCGGCCACCACTTTGGCCTCTCCGACGACGACATGTATGCGATTGAGGACAGCGCCCCCTGAATGGGGGAAACCGGCCGTGGCCGGAAGGATCACGGCCGGTTTCCAGAACCTGCGCGTGTCCGGACACGGGTTTTGCAGGGGATGGGAGAGCCGGAGACGCACAGCCAGAGGGAGATCAGCAGAGGTGACTGCCTCCAGTTCCGGAGAACCCCCAAACCACGGCATTGGTTCCAGCCGCGGCGCGGGAAAATCAGGCCGCCCGGGCCTTCATGTTGCAGCCCCTGCCCTTCCCCTCTATAGAGCGGCCCATGACCAGCATCTTCATCGACGGCGAGGCGGGAACGACCGGCCTGCAGATCCGCGACCGGCTCGTGGACCGGCCCGACGTGACGCTCGTCTCGATCGACCCCGCACGCCGCAAGGACCCCAACGCACGCCGTGAACTGCTGAACGGCGTCGATGTGGCCATCCTGTGCCTGCCCGACGATGCGGCGAAGGAGGCTGTGGCGATGATCGACGCCGCCGCGAAGACCCGCGTGATCGATGCCTCGACCGCCTTCCGCACGGCGGAGGGCTGGGCCTATGGCATGCCCGAGCTGTCGAAAACGCACCGGGACAAGATCAGGGGGGCGCGGCGGGTGGCCAATCCGGGTTGCTATCCGCAGGGCCTGATCGCACTCATCCGCCCACTGATCAATTCCGGCATCATGTCCGCCGACTATCCCCTCACCTACAATGCCGTGTCGGGCTATTCCGGCGGCGGCAAGAAGATGATCGAGGAGTATGAAGCCAAGGGTGCGGCATCCATTGCCTACCACCCCTACGGCCTGACCTTCGCGCACAAGCACCTGCCCGAGATGCAGGTCTATGCCGAGATCGCCCATGCGCCGGTCTTCCAGCCCGCCGTCGGCAACTATGCGCAGGGCATGATGGGCTGCGTTCCGCTGTTCTCCGACCTGCTGGTGAAGAAGGCCAAGGGGCCGGACATCCGCGATTGCCTGGCCGAGGCCTATGCGGGCGAACCTTTCATCGAGGTCGCGCCTTTCGCGGCCGTCGAGCGGGCCACCGATGTGTCGCCGGAGGTGCTCAACAACACCAACCGCATGCGGCTTCACGTGTTTGCCAATGATACACGCGGCCATGTGCTGCTGATGGCGATCTACGACAATCTCGGCAAGGGCGCGTCCGGCGCTGCCGTGCAGAATCTCAATCTCATGATCGGGGCCGGGGAAACGCTCGGCACCGCACTCCACAAGCCTGCCTGAGGACCAAGACAATGCAGAAGTTCGAAACGCTTACCGGTGTCGCCGCTCCGCTCAACATCGTCAACATCGACACCGACATGATCATCCCCAAGCAGTTCCTCAAGACGATCAAGCGCACGGGGCTCGGCAAGTCGCTGTTCTTCGAAATGCGCTACACGCAGGACGGCAAGGAAATCGACGGCTTCGTGCTGAACCAGCCCGCTTACCGCAAGGCGGAAATCCTCGTTGCAGGTGACAATTTCGGCTGTGGCTCCTCGCGCGAGCATGCGCCCTGGGCGCTCCTCGACTTCGGCATCCGCTGCGTGATCTCCACGAGCTTCGCCGACATCTTCTATAACAACTGCTTCAAGAACGGCATCCTGCCGATCAAGGTTTCGCCGGACCAGCTGAAGAAGCTGATGGACGACGCCGAGCGCGGCGCCAACGCCACCCTGACCATTGATCTGCCAAAGCAGGAAATCCGCGGCCCCGACGGCGGCGTGATCACATTCGACCTCGACCCCTTCCGCAAGCACTGCCTGCTGAACGGTCTCGACGACATCGGCCTGTCGCTCGAAAAATCCGCCTCGATCGACGCCTTCGAAAAGAAGCAGGCTACCAGCCAGCCCTGGCTGTAAGGCCACAAGCGCAATGCAGCGCGCCGTACCCGCCTCCTCGCTGGCGTCATCCCGGCGAAGGCCGGGATCCAGCTTCGGTTGCCGCCTGGTTGACGTCCTGAGCTGGACCCCGGCCTTCGCCGGGGTGACGGCACATGATGCGGCTGCTGCCCAGGTCAGCCGCTAAGTGGAAGCGATCCTCAATACCGTCCTGCCGGTGTTCGGCATGATTGTTCTGGGCTTCGGCTTCGCCAAGGCGAAGATCTTCGATGCGGCGGCGGGCCGCGGCCTGTCGCTCTTCGTGTTCAACGCCGCCATTCCGGCCCTGCTGTTCAAGACCGTCGCCTCCATGAGCGCGCAGGAGGGAACGCCCTGGGAATTGTGGCTCGCCTTCTTTGGCGGGCTGTTCCTCACCTGGATCGCGGCCGGTGCCCTATCGCGCTTCGTGCCTTCGCTGAACGTCTCGGGCGGTGCGGCTGCCTCCATGGCGGCAGGCTTCGGCAATCTCGCGCTGCTGGGCACGCCGCTGGCGCTGTCGCATTTCGGCCAGCAGGCAGCCCTGCCGCTCGGCATGATCCTGTCGATCCATGCGCCGGTGCTGTGGTTTTCGGCCATGCTGCAGCGTGAATTGTTCCGCTCCGCCTCCAGCTTCTCGATCCTGCGGACGGCAAAGGAGCTGCTCTTCAACCTCGCCACCAACGGCATCGTGCTCGGCCTGGCGGCGGGCAGCCTGTGGCGCGTCATGGGCTGGGGCCTGCACCCCATTGCCGACAGCATGCTCGGCATGCTGGCGGATGCCTCCGTTCCCACTGCCCTGTTCGCGCTGGGCGTATCGCTTGCGGGCTATTCGCTCCGGGGTTCATGGAGCGGCATGTTCACGCTGATCGGCCTCAAGATGGTGCTGATGCCGGTTCTGGTGTTCCTGATGGTGCGCCACGTGGTGTCGATCCCGCCGCTCTGGGCACAGGTTGCGGTGCTGTTTGCCGCCATGCCGACCGGGGCCAACGCCTTCCTGTTCTCCCAGCGCAACAACGAGGCGGTCGCCGCCGTGTCCGGGGCCATCGCGCTCGGAACCGGTCTGGCGGCGGTGAGCGCCTCCGTCCTGCTCTATCTGATGGACGCAGGACTACTCTAGAAGCTTGATTTTATGGGCGGAGAGGTCCATTTTCCGCGCGAATTTACAAACACCCCTCCTCAAGGAGCCACATGGCCAAGGAAGAACTGCTCGAATTCGAAGGTACCGTGACCGAACTTCTGCCCAACGCGACGTTCCGCGTGAAGCTCGACAACAATCACGAGATCATCGCCCACACCGCCGGCAAGATGCGCAAGAATCGCATCCGCGTTCTGGCGGGCGACCGCGTGATGGTCGAGATGACGCCCTATGACCTGACGAAGGGCCGCATCAATTACCGCTTCAAGTAAATCAGGCGCGCATGCCACCGTGAAACTGGTGCTGGCCAGCGCTTCGCCGCGCCGGTTGCAACTGCTGGAACGCGTGGGGCTCGTGCCGGATCTCCTCAACCCCGCTGACATCGACGAACTTCCCCACAAGCGGGAAACGCCGCGCGCCCTGTCGATCCGCCTGGCGCGCGAGAAGGCGGAGCAGGCGCAAAGAATGCCGCTGGTACGCGACATGGGGCCCAATGCCTTCGTTCTTGCCGCCGACACGGTTGTGGGGCTTGGGCGCCGCATCTTGCCCAAGGCCGAAACCGAAGACGAAGCCCGCGACTGCCTGTCGCTGCTCTCCGGGCGCTCGCACTGGGTCTATTCCACCGTCTGCCTGATCGCGCCGGGCAACCGGATCTCCACCCGCTGCGTGGAAACCAAGGTGCGCTTCAAGCGCCTGTCGCGCGAGGACGTGGACAGCTACATCGCCTGCGGCGAATGGCGAGGCAAGGCGGGCGGCTACGCCATACAAGGCCGGGCCGAGGCTTTCGTCCGTATGCTGACGGGTTCGCATTCCGCGGTGATCGGCCTGCCGCTCTACGAGACGGTGCACCTTCTCGAGGGTGCGGGCTACCCGGTGTTCCACAGCTGGATGACGGCGCCGCAATCGGAGGTCTGAATTGACCGAACTCGTCCGGCTGCGCCCGAAGCGGCCCTGCCCGATCTGCGGCAAGGCCTCAGCCCAGAAATTCCATCCCTTCTGTTCCGCGCGCTGCGCCCAGGTAGACCTGAACCGCTGGCTCGGCGGCCATTATGCCATTCCAGCCGCCGAGGCAGAGCCCGGCAGCGAAGAGGACAGCAAGGAATAGGGCCTATTCCGCTGGCTTTGCACTGGCGGCGTGAACCACCAGCTGATCCTTCGAGGGCCGCCAGCCCGCCACCGCATAGATGCAGGGCACCACGAACAGGGTGAGCAGCGTGCCGAGGCTCATGCCGCCGACGATGACCCAGCCGATCTGCTGGCGGCTCTCGGCGCCGGCCCCTTCCGCCAGCGCCAGCGGCACGGCGCCGAGGATCATCGCCGCCGTCGTCATCAGGATGGGGCGCAGCCGCAGCCGCGATGCCTCGATGATGGCCTGCAGGCGGGGCATTCCCTCGAGCTGCAGCCGATTGGTGAAATCAACGATCAGGATGCCGTGCTTTGTAATGAGGCCGATGAGCGTGACGAGGCCGATCTGCGAATAGACATTCAGCGTGCCACCGGTGAGCCACAGCGCAGCCAATGCGCCGGTCATCGACAAGGGCACCGACACCATGATCAGCAGCGGGTCGCGGAAGCTTTCGAACTGGGCGGCGAGCACGAGATAGATGAAGGCCAGCGCCATGACGAAGACGAGCAGGAGATTGGAACTTGCATCGCGGAACTCGCGGGCCTGGCCGGTAAGGTCGGTGACCGTGCCGGGCGGCAAAACCTCCGCCGCGGCCGCGTTCACCGCGGCAATCGCCTGGCCCAGCGTATATCCCGGTGCCAGATTGGCCTGGATGGTGATGGCGCGCAGCTGGTTGAAGCGGCGGAGATCGCGCGGCGTGACCTGCACCTTGGCCTTCACGATGTTCGATAATTGCACCATCTCGCCATTCGTGCCGCGCACGAAGATGTTGGCGAGGGTTTCGGGCGAGGCGCGCTCGGACGGCGGCAGCGCCACCGTCACATCATATTGCTCCGAACCGATCTGGAAGGTCGAGACGTTGCGCCCGCCGAGCAGGGTTTCGAGGGTGCGGCCGATCACCGACACATCGAGCCCGAGATCGGCCACGCGGTTGCGGTCGATCTCCACCTCCACTGCCGGCTTGTTGAGCCGCATGTCGGTGTCGATGTCGGCAAGGCCGGGATTATCCTTCAGCTTCTCGACCAGCGCGGATGCAAACCTGTTGATCTCTTCATAGGACGCTGTGGACTGGATCACGAACTGGAAGGGCTTGCCGAAGCCGCGGACACCCAGCGAAGCCGGATTGGTGGCAAAGGCCTGCACACCGGCAATCTTGCGCAGCTTCGGCGCAATCGACTGGGTGACCTCCTGCTGCGACACCTCGCGCTCGGACCAGTCCTTCAGCCGCGCGAAGGAGATGAACTGCGTGACCTCGCCCGAGCCGACGATCATGAGATAGGCCTGAAGATCCGGCACCTGGGCCAGAAGCTGTTCGGCCTGCGTGGCGTAGCGGTCGGTGTAGCGGAAGCTTGCGCCCTCCGGCGCATTGCCGGAAATCAGGATGGTGCCGCGGTCTTCGACCGGCGAGAGTTCGGATTTCATCTGGCTGAACAGCCAGCCGCCCGCCGCTCCCGCCCCGATGGCCACCAGCAGCACCAGCCAGCGCAGCCGGAGGGCAAGGCCCAGGGCCTTGGCATAGCCATGCTCAAGCCCATCCAGCGCGCCTTCGATGACGCGCGCGAAGATGTTGCGCCGCTCGCTGTGGCGGAGCAGCTTCGAGCACATCATGGGGGTGAGCGTCAGCGCCACGAAGCCCGAGACGATGACAGCACCTGCCAGCGTGACCGCGAATTCGAGGAACAGCCGCCCGGTACGCCCCGGCGTGAAGGCGATGGGCGCATAGACAGCGGCGAGCGTCAGCGTCATGGCGATGACGGCGAAGCCGATTTCGCGCGCGCCCCGCACCGCCGCCGCGAAGGGCTTCATGCCGTCTTCGATGTGGCGGTAGATGTTCTCCAGAACCACGATGGCGTCATCCACCACGAGGCCGATGGCCAGCACCATGGCGAGCAGCGTGAGGGTATTCACCGTCAGCCCGCCCGCATACATGATGGCGAAGGTGGCGATGAGCGAGACGGGAATGGTGACGATGGGAATGAGCGCCGCCCGCCAGGAATGCAGGAACAGCAGGATGATGACCAGCACCAGCCCGATGGCTTCGAGGATGGTGCGGAACACATTGGCGATGGAACGGTCGATGAAGACGGTGGCATCATAGCCAACCGACATCACCGTGCCCTTCGGCAATTCGCCGTTGAGGCGGGGCAACAGTTGCTTTACCTCGCGCGCCACATCGAGCGGATTGGCCACCGCCGTCTTGACAATGCCGACCGAGATGGAGGTGGTGCCATTGTAGCGGCTTTCGCGGCGGACATCGGCCGTGCCGAGTTCGACGCGCGCCACATCGCCAAGACGCACCTGCAGCCCGCCGCCCTCCTTCAGCATGATGTTGGCGAATTCCTCCGCCGTGCCGAGCGCCGTGCGCGACAGTACGGTGAACTCCCGCTCAACGCTTT
>JBIIGF010000184.1:0-4878 GCA_044236665.1 Aestuariivirga sp.
CGATGATGAGCACCATGCCCGTCGTCATCACCGCGATGGAGGAGGTCTGGACAAGAAGGATCCACAGGTTGCGCGGCGTGAGGAAACTACCGCCGAAGATGCCCTCGCCACCGCGGATGAAGCTGCTGGCTATGTCGAACCCCACCCAGATGATGAGCAGAGCAGCGACCATGCCAAGCATGCGCGAGTCGATCTCGGTCGCGCGCAGGAAACGCGTCACCGGGCCTTCCTGGGCCATCGCCGGGGTCTGTGTGTGATCTGCCGCAGCCATTGGGCGCCTCCCTCAACTTCGATGCCGGTTGATCGCACAGCGCGTCTGCCGGCGCTGTCTCTTATGAAAACCGCGCCACCCTCGGGGGAGAGTGGCGCGGGCCATTGTTGTGTCAGGACATGCCGTGGTTCAACGGCAGATCAGTTGCAGGCCGCAACCGAGCCAGCGGCCACACCGGCGCAGGCTTCTTCCTTCGTCACCCAGCCAGCGCTGATCACGTCACCGAGGTTGTCCTTGGTGATCGGGTTCGGCGGGATGAGGACAGCGTTCACTTCAACGCCCTTGGCGCCGCCGCTGAACTTGGCAACGCCCGGGATATCGGTCGCGCCCTTGCCGTCGGCGATCATGTTGGCGAATTCGGCGGCGGACTTGCCGAGCACGCGCGAGTCCTTCCAGACCGACACGAGCTGGGTGCCGAGCGCCACGCGGTTCAGAGCGGCCTTGTCGCCGTCCTGGCCGGTGACCGGAACGGAACCGGCGAGGCCCTGGGCTTCAAGCGCAGCGACGACGCCGCCTGCCATGCCGTCGTTCTGCGAGATCACGGCGTCAACCTTGTTGTTCACCGAGGTCAGGCACTGCTCCATGTTCTTCTGGGCAGCATCCGGCTTCCAGCCGTCCGTGAAGGTTTCGCAGACGTTCTTGATCTTGCCGGCATCCATGTTGGGCTTCAGGACTTCCATGATGCCCTGGAACAGGAAGGTGGCGTTCGGGTCGCCCTTGTCGCCCTTGATGAAGGCGAAGTCACCCTCCGACTTGCCCTTCTCGAGCATGGTCTTGGCCATGAGGCGGCCGACGCCCACGTTGTCGAAGGTGACGTAGAGCGCATCGGGATGCTCGACGAGCACGTCGTAGGAAATCATCTTCACGCCGGCGTCAGCCGCGGCCTGGAAGGCCGGAAGGATGGCGTCAGAGTCGAAGGCGACGACGAGAATGACGTTGCAGCCCTGGGTGATCAGGCCTTCGATGTCGGCCTGCTGCTTGGCGGCGGAGCCCTGCGCGTCAGCCGAGAAGTACTTGTTGCCGGCCGCTTCGACGACTTCCTTGATCGCCGCTTCGTCGGTCTTCCAGCGCTCTTCCTGGAACGTCTTCCAGGACACGCAGATGTTCTTGCCGGCCGCTTCGGCCGACATCGCGGACGCGCCGAGGATCAGCGCGCCGGCAGCCAAGGTCAGAAACTTGCGATACATTCTTCGGGTCCTCCTCCAAGCCGCTTGCCCCCCGTGAGACGCCTCCCTGAAGCAGCTTACCGCCACCACACGGGGATGTGGGCCATGGACGATCTGTTGTTTTATTTCGGCGTCCAAAAAAATGTTGCGACAAAGCGGCGCGCGAGTCAATATGCAAAATAAGCAAAACAAAATAGTGCAGCGCAAAAAATTTGCTGCAATTGCGAAGGGAGGACAATGCGGGAGAAGGCCGACAGCGATCTCGTGCGGCGGCAGAACCGGCTTCTTCTGATCGAAGCCTTACGCCAGCACGGGCCCCTGGCCCGGATCGAAATGGGCCGCCATACCGGCCTGTCTCCCGCCTCGATCACCTCCATCTCCTCGCAGCTGATCGCGGACGGCATCCTGCGGGAAGCAGACGGCCAGCACGCCCATGAAGGCCCGCAGCGGCGCGGGCGGCCCCTCACCCAGATCGACATCAACCCGGGCGCGGCGCATGTCGTGGCGGTGAAGATCTCGATCGACGGCATGGAACTGGCGCTGGCGGACGGGCGCGGCGCAATTCTCGCCCGGCGCACCTCGCGCACCGCAACCTATGATGCCGATCCGGAGGCCTTCGGCCAGCTGGTCGCCGCCGAGATCGGCGCCCTCCTCGCCCGGGCCCGCGTTGCGCCACGACGCGTGGCGCGCGCCGCCATCGCGGTGCAGGGCGTGGCCGATTCACAGAGCGGCACCGTGGTCTGGAGCCCGGCCTTCCGGACCCGCAACATTTCCGTTGCCGCCGCCGTCGAGCATCAACTCGGCATTGCCTGCACCGTGGCGAATGATGCCAACATGATCGCCGAAGGGCTGATCAGCACCGACAGGCAACGCTATGGCGGAACGGCGGCGGTGGTGTTCATGGGCTATGGTGTCGGCATGGGGCTCATCATCAACGGGCAAGTCTATCATGGGCCGACCGGGGCTGCGGCGGAGTTCGGCCACATGAACCACCTGCCGTATGGCCCCCTGTGCCGCTGCGGGCGGCGCGGCTGCGTGGAAGCCTATGCCGCCGACTACAGCCTGCTGCGCTGGGCCGCCGGCGCGGCGGAAACCCAGCCTCCGTCCTTCACCGCCATTCCGGAAGCGCAGATGCTGGCCCTCGAAACGGCCGCGCGGCACGGCGACGCCCGTGCCAGCGAAGCCTATGCCAAGGCCGGCGAAGCACTGGGCTTCGGCCTGGCGCGGCTCATCGCCATCCTCTCGCCCAGCCGCATCGTGCTGACTGGCCCCGGGACGCGCGCCATGGAACTGATCTCGCCACATCTTCACCGCGCCCTCGAAGAAGGCGTGGTCGATGAGCTGCGGCGCAATGTCGGCATTGACGTGGTGCCGATCGACACCGACATGATCATCAAGGGCACCATCGACCGGGCACTGCGCCAGGTGGACCGGGAAATCTTTGCGCTGGGTCCTCTCATGAAACGCGGCCGCGACGTGGAGAACATCGCATGAGCATGAGCCGGAGAACGGCGGTGACGTCGCTGGCAGCCATCGCCCTCGGCTGGCTTGCCGCACCGGCGGGCGCAGCGCAGGGCGAGGCCGGAGACGCGTTGCGGCAGTGGTACCGGCTGGTGCTGAGGTTGGTGCGCCACACCGCAACCTATTCGCCGCCCGTGGCCAGCCGCGCCTTCGCCTATCTGGGGGTTGCGGCCTATCAGGCGGTGGCCACCCCGGCATCGGGCCTCACA
This sequence comes from Aestuariivirga sp., assembly GCA_044236665.1. Taxonomy (GTDB): domain Bacteria; phylum Pseudomonadota; class Alphaproteobacteria; order Rhizobiales; family Aestuariivirgaceae; genus Aestuariivirga. Next base: position 3,168 of record JBIIGF010000184.1, read on the forward strand.
TCGCTCGTGGGCCAACTGAACGGCCTGTCATCACTTCCGGCCCGCCAGACGGGCGAGGCCTATTCCGATGCCGTGATCATTCACTGCGTCATGGCGCGCTCGGTGAAGGCCTTCTTTGGCAACACCGGGCCCACTGGGCAGCGCGTCATGGCGGCGACGGAAAAGAAGCTGAAGGCCGCCGCCCTGAAGGATGTGGCGGAGGATGTTGCGGCACGCAGCCTCGCCTTCGGGGAAGCGCTGAGTGCGGCAATCCTGGCGTGGTCGGAAAGCGATGGCGGTGCGGTGGTGGAGAACATGGGCTTTCCCATGGCCTATGCCCTCAACCCGGCACCCGGCCGCTGGGTGCCGACCAGCGCCATCCGCCAGCAGCAGGCACCGCTCCTGCCCAACTGGGGCCGGAACCGCGCCTTTGCCATGCCGGACGGCATGGCCTGCGCGATTGCGCCGCCCCCCGCCTACAGCGAAGAGCCAGGCTCCGCCTTCTTCCGCGAAGGGCTTGAAGTTTACGAGACGGTGCGCAACCTGACGCCCGAACAGGAAATCATTGCCCGCTTCTGGTCAGATGATCCGATGCTGTCGCCAACACCGCCCGGCCATTGGGTGTTCATCGCGCTCGACATACTGGACCAGGAGAAAGCCAGCGCCGCAAAGACCACCGATGTGCTGATGCGCCTCGGCGTAGGACTGGCGGATGCGTTCATCGGCTGCTGGCATGCCAAGTTCGAATATGACCTCCTGCGGCCGGTCACCTATATCCGCAAGCTGATCGACCCCAAGTTCGAACCGCTCCTCATCACCCCGCCCTTCCCCGAATATCCAAGCGGGCACAGCGTGCAGTCGGGCGCCGCCGCCGCCGTGCTGAGTGCCGCCTTCGGGCAGAGCTTCGCCTTCACCGACAACACCCATGTGCGCGATGGCTTCGCCCCGCGCCGCTTCGCAAGCTTCGACGCCGCGGCCAATGAGGCCGGCATCTCACGGCTCTATGGCGGCATCCATTTCCGCTCCGCCATTGACCACGGTCTGGCGCAGGGCCGCTGCATCGGTCAGCATGCCGTGGCCCTCAGAACACGGAACGCGGCGTGAAGAGGATCCTCCGCGCACTGGCAGGCGCCATGCTGGCCATGGGACCGTTCGGAACGGCAGGCGCGGGCACACCCGTTATTCCGCAGTATACGGATGAAACGCCGTCATCCGGAATCGACAGCATCTTCATGGGTGAGTGGGAATACATGGTGGGCGGCGGCGCTGCCGTGTTCGACTGCAACGGCGATGGCTTCGAAGACGTGCTGCTGGCGGGCGGTGAGAACCTCTCGGCATTCTATGTCAACCGTAGCAAGCAGGCTGGCCCCCTCCGCTTCGAGAAGCAGCAAAGCGGCCTCGAGTACGAGAGCGTCACCGGCGCCTATCCCATCGACATCGACAGTGACGGCATCATGGATGTGGTGGTGCTGCGCGTGGGCGAGAACCTCGTGATGCGCGGCATGGGCGATTGCCGCTTCAGCCCCGCCAACGAAGCCTGGGGCTTCGATGGCGGTGACGCGTGGTCGGCGGCCTTTGCCGCCACATGGGAAAAGGGGTCCGCCTGGCCCAGCCTCGCGGTTGGCAACTACATTGACCGCAATGCGGAAATGGAACCATGGGGGTCCTGTACGCCGAACTGGCTGCACCGCCCAAAGCCCGGGGGAGAGGGCTTCGCGCCGCCCTTGCCGCT
>JBIIGF010000186.1:0-4871 GCA_044236665.1 Aestuariivirga sp.
GGTTGCCTCATCGCAGGTGAAGGCCGTTGTCTCGATCCCGTCCACCGCCACGCGCACGCTGTCCTTCACGGGCTTTGCGATGGTGCGCAGATAGGCGCGGCGGCCTTCGCCATACTGCTTCACCAGCTGAAAGCTGCGGCCTGCGCCATCGCCCGTGCCGATCACCTGGTCGAGCGGCGAGACCTGTGCCGATGGCAGGCAGGATTTGAAGTCGGCATGGTCCTTCCAGCGGAAGCCATAAAGCCTGCCGCGCCGCTCCTCGAAGAAGGCGGTCACGGCATGGATGTCATCGAGCGAACTGATGCCGACACCCGCATTGTAGCGGCGGCGCGAGTCGGCCCAGCGGCTGTTGCGCTCCTCGGCCCCTGATCCGGTCGTCACGATGTCGGTGCGCCGCCCGGGCCCGCCGGAGCGCCCGCGCGAGATGGCGGTGGGAAAGCGAACGTCGTCGAAACTCATCTCAAAGGTTCCTCTGCCCGCGGGAGACGGCGCGCGCGATCATCGCCGCCACCTGCCCCTGTGATTGCCGGAAACCCGCCACATCGGGCGTCTGGATGTTGATGGTCACCCGCGCGCCGCCCACCCCGCCGCGCACGCCAAGCTTGCCGTCGCTGCCGCGCGCCAGCGGCATGATGGCTTCCGGCCCCGCTTCGCCCATCAGCCCGGTGCCGCCGCGCATCGGAAACAGCACCGGCGAATTGACGATGCCGCCATCGGCAAAGGGCACCACCTGCCCCTTGGCGATCACATTGCCCATGGCATTGGGGATCAGGCCTCCCAGCATGCTGCCGAGCGGCCGCAGCGCCATCGACAGCGCCATGCGCGACAGTGACAGCGCCAGGCCCTTCAGAACGTCCGAAAGCGACTGCCCGCGGATCGCCGCATCGGCGAAGGCGCTGACGAGGCGGTTCCCCACCCCCTCCGCCAGCCTGTCGAGATCCTGCATCTGGGTTTTCAGCGCCTCGGTGCGGAGGCTCATCTGTTCGAGGTTGTCAGTCATGTCTCATCCGGAAACTGTTGCATGAGGTTCAGGAGGTCGTTGCGCGTCAGGCTGGCCGGCCGGGGCCCGAAGGCCGCCGCGATCTCGCGCGGCGTCGCGGCCCAGAATTCGCTGGGCGAAAGCCCGAGAACACCAAGCCCCAGCCGCATGAAATCACCCCAGGGAAATCTATTCGCCATTGCCGAATGTCGCCTTCAGCAGACGCACCACGATGTCGAGGTAGCCTGCTGCCCCGCCACGCGCGGTCATTGCCGCCACCTCGTCATTGGTGACGGCGTTGCCCGCGCCGCGCAGCCCTGCGCCGATGACGCGGATGGCATCGGTGGCGCTGATCCGCCCCGTCTCGAAGCGCTCCGCAATGGCGATCAGGTCCTCGCCGCCATAAGCGCTTTCGATGTCTGCCAGTGCGCCCAGCGTCAGGCACAGCACATAGGTCTGGCCGGACAGTTCCGCTTCGATTTCACCGCGATGCCGGTTCACCATGGTTCCCTCCTAGACAGCCGTGAATGTCAGTTCGCCCGCCGATTCGAGCGCGATGTCGAAGGTCACCTCGGCGTCATGACGGCCACCGAATTCAAGGCTCGCAATCTGGAAGGGGCCGCGGATCACGCCGAAATCCGGCACGATCACCTGCCAGTCGCGGATCAGCCCGTTGAAGAAGCAGTTGCGGATCACCGCATCGGAAACGGCATCCCTGAAAATGCCGGAACCACGAATGGCGGCTGACTTGAGTCCCGCTCCCGCCAGCAGCTCGCGCCACTGCCCGGCCGACTCCTGGTTCGTCGCATCGACTGCGGCCGCGTTGAACGAAATCACATTGCTGCGAAGTCCCGCCACCGTCTGGAAGCTTCCCGCTCCCGTGGCATCGAGCTTCAGCAGAAGGTCACGGCCTTTCTGTGCACCCATAAATCATCTCCTTGAACTCAACATCAATGCAACAGGCTGGCGGGCGCCCCCGGCCTCTAAAGCGGCTCCGTCGCCGCGCGGAACCGCAGGCTCGCGCCGAAATTCTGGCCGTTGCGCTCCCGCGTGACGCTCCAGAACACGAGCCGCAAGTTCACCAGCCGGTGGCCCGCAACCGGAAGTGCGGCGCCATCGAGAACCATCTCGATCTCATCCAGAAGCCCCTGCGCCAGCTTGCGGCTGCGGCTGTTGGTGCGGATCGAGAGCGTCAGGAAGTGCTCATGTGCCTTGTGGTCCGCCGTGCTCCAGTCGCGCGTCTCGCTGGCCTCGAAGATCACGGCGGAAGGTGGCACCCCGCGCGGCACTTCCTCATAGACATGCGCACCACCCAGCAGCATCTTCAGCGGCGCATGCAAAAGCAGGGCCGTCCGCATCGCCTCCTGCAATTGATAGGCACCGCTCACAGCCGTACCCAGCGATAAGGCGCAAGCAGCGCATCGACCGTCACCGGCGGGGGCGGCGGCGCATCCGTGCCGCGGTTTTCATACCAATGGGCCACCAGTTGCAGCATGGCGAGGCGCAGTGGCTCCGGCACGCTTTCGGGCGTGGCCCCGAAGCCCGCTTCGACGGTGAGCGCAATGCCGTTCATGGCACGCCCGGGCCGCTGCCACAGGCGGGAGCCGCGCAGCATCACCCGCGCCGGCCGCGACGCGGCATCCACCACGTAATGCGAAGGCTCGATCACCGCCTTCTGGTCATCCTCGCCGAACACGGCGAGCTCTTCCACGCTGATGATGGGCCAGAGCGGTAGTGCCATCACGCCATCCTCGGGCCAGGCATCGCGGAATTGCATCCATTGCTGGCGGATGAGGCACAACGCCGTCCGCCCCTCCACCACCCGCCGGGCGGAGGAGATCAGCGTGCCGATCAGCTGGTCGTCGTCTGCGTGCGAAATCCGCAACTGTGCCTTTGCATCGGCAAGCGTCACCGGCTCCGCTTGCGGCGGAGTGACAAGTATCGATGGCATGTTGAAACGTCCCTCATGGGATAAAGAAGAAGGGGCGGCGATTTCGGCCGCCCCGCGCGCGATCACGTCAGGCCGAACTTCATCAGCTTGATGGCCTCGAAGTTCTGCACGCCCCCGCCCACGCGCTTCGTGGTGTAGAACAGCACGTAAGGCTTGGCGGAATAAGGATCGCGCAGCACGCGAACACCGATGCGGTCGACGATCAGGTAGCCCGCGTTGAAATCACCAAAGGCCAGCGCGAAGCTGTCGGTGGCGATGTCGGGCATCGCCTCGCTTTCGGCCACGGGGAAGCCCATCAGCGTCGCGCGGCCATCGGGGCGAAGCGCTGGCTGCCAGAGATAATTGCCGTCCACGTCCTTGAACTTGCGGATGGCGCTCTGCGTCTTGCGGTTCATCACCCAGCTGGCATTCTGCCGGTAGCTGCTTTTCAGCGCATAGGCGAGGTCGATCAGCCTGTCTGAGGGATTGGCCGCCGCAAAGCTGCCCGCCACGCCGGTGGCGAGATAGCCCAGGCTGCCCCAGCTCCACGCCGCATCGGCAACCTTGGCATAGTCGAGGAAGCCCTTGGGACGATTGACGCCATTGCCGGTCACGAAGGCCGTGCCTTCCTGTTCGGCAAAGGCCATCTGCACTTCTTCGGCGATCCACTGGTCGATGTTCACAGCCGCATCATCCAGCAGCGCCTGGGTGGCGGACGGCATGGCGTAAAGCTCCATGGTCGGGAACTGCAGCTCCGCCAGCGTGGCGGAGGCCGTCTCGGGCCGCGCCGCCGTTTCACCCACCCAGCCCGAAGCAAAGCCCGTGGTCGAAAACGGCTTCTTGTATACCGATGCCGAAACCTGACGTACGCCCGCGATGGCGCGGATGGGAGAGGCCAGCGTCAGCCTGCGGCCGATCTCACTTTCCGTCTCGGGCGGCACGAGGAACCCGCCATCGGCAGCCGAAACCACCGACAGCGCCTTGGCCTCCAGCGCCGAAAGCCCCTGCGCCTCGCCCTTTCGCACATAAGCATCGAAAGCCTGCTTATGTTCGCGCATGTGGGGCGTGGGCTCTTCCTCGCTCCCAAGCCGCGGGCGCCGTGCCTTCAGCGTCAGCTCGTCGAGGCGCGATTTCGCCTCGTCCACCGCGCGGTTGATGCGCTCCACCTTTTCGGAGGTCACCACATCGGCGCTCAGCCGTGCCTCGATCTGCGAAAGACGGTCGTCATTCGCATCCTTGAAGGCCTCGAAGGCCTGCATGAAGTCGCCAAAGGCAACCTTCGTCTCCAGTCCACTCTCCATAACTCACCTTTCCTGTGGTTGAATGATCTTCGCGCCATCACGCAACATGGTTGCCAGGCTGGGGAACGCCTTCTCGGCCTCGGCGATGCGGCGCCGCTTCACTTGCGAAACCCGGGCCCCCTCCAGCATCGGGAAGGTCACCAGCGAGATTTCCCAGAGGTCGATTTCGGTCAGCAGCCTTGCACCGCTCGCCTTGTCGCGCCGCGCCTTCACCGTCCTGAAGCCAATCGAAAGGCCATCGAGGCCCTTCGTATCGAGCAGCGAGAGCAGTTCGCGGCCCCGCTGCACATTGCAGTCGAGGCGGCCCGTCACATGCAGGCCCTTCTCCGTCTCGTGCATCTCCAGCCAGGTGCCCACCGGCTCCGCCGCATCATGCTGGAACAGCATGCGCACATCCTTGGGGCCACGCCGCGAGAGCGAGTGCGCGAAGGCGCCCGCCATCACGATGTCGCCCGAGTGGTCCCTCTTCCCGAACAGGCTGGCATAGCCCACGAACACGCCCGTGCCGGAGCAGGCGCACAGCGGCTGCCCCAGCCGGCTCTTCTCCCGGCGGGTTTGCATCAGTGATCTCCAAGAATGATGTGTCAGGTGAGCAGGTCGTTCCGCAAAGGGACTATCTGCCTGGCCCATACCCAACCGCCGCGCGCTTCTCGTCATCGGT
>JBIIGF010000185.1:0-4871 GCA_044236665.1 Aestuariivirga sp.
GGCTCTTCTTGGTCGGGATCGTGGTGTTGCGGTCGATCAGGCGGGTGAACACGCCACCCAGCGTCTCGATGCCGAGGGAGAGCGGCGTCACGTCGAGAAGGAGGACGTCCTTCACTTCGCCCTTGAGCACGCCGGCCTGGATGGCAGCGCCGATGGCCACCACCTCGTCCGGGTTCACGCCCTTGTGCGGTTCCTTGCCGAAGAACTGCTTCACCGTTTCGATGACCTTCGGCATGCGCGTCATGCCGCCGACGAGAACCACCTCGTCGATCTGGCCAGCCGTCACGCCGGCGTCCTTCAGCGCAGCGCGGCAGGGCTCGATGGTCTTCTGGATGAGGTCGTCAACCAGGGCTTCGAGCTTGGCACGGGTGAGCTTCAGCGTCAGATGCTTCGGACCCGAGGCATCAGCCGTGATGAAGGGCAGGTTGATTTCCGTCTGGGCCGAGGACGAGAGCTCGATCTTGGCCTTTTCGGCAGCTTCCTTCAGGCGCTGCAGGGCGAGCTTGTCCTTGCGGAGGTCAATGCCCTGCTCCTTCTTGAACTCATCGGCGAGATAATCGACGATGCGCATGTCGAAGTCTTCGCCACCGAGGAAGGTGTCACCGTTGGTGGACTTCACCTCGAACACGCCGTCGCCGATTTCGAGCACCGACACGTCGAAGGTGCCGCCGCCCAGGTCATAGACCGCGATGGTGCCCGCTTCCTTCTTGTCGAGGCCATAGGCCAGCGCTGCCGCGGTGGGCTCGTTGATGATGCGCAGCACTTCAAGCCCGGCGATCTTGCCGGCATCCTTGGTGGCCTGACGCTGGGAGTCGTTGAAGTAGGCCGGAACGGTGATGACGGCCTGCGTCACAGGTTCGCCCAGATAGCGTTCTGCCGTTTCCTTCATCTTGGTGAGCGTATAGGCGGAGATCTGCGAGGGCGAAAACTTCTTGCCGCGCGATTCGACCCAGGCATCACCGTTGTCAGCCTTGACGATGGAATAGGGAACAAGCTTCTTGTCCTTGGCCACCATGGGATCTTCCATGCGGCGGCCGATCAGGCGCTTGATTGCGAAGAAGGTGTTCTCGGGGTTGGTCACCGCCTGGCGCTTGGCGGGCTGGCCGACCAGCGTTTCGCCATCGGCCGTGAAGGCGACGATGGACGGGGTGGTGCGTGCACCTTCCGCGTTCTCGATCACCTTGGGATTCTTGCCTTCGATCACCGCAACGCAGGAGTTGGTGGTGCCGAGGTCGATACCGATTACTTTAGCCATCTTGATCCTCCAATTGGCAGGCTGACGCCGGAAAGCCTCATGAGCACTTTCCTTCCCCCGTTTGGCAGCGGGGGTGTCCGCCTCCTGATTCAGATAATTTCCCGGCGGACCATTCTAGGGCCGCCCGGTGTTCGGAGGGGTATATAGGCAGGTGGCTATGGCCTATCAAGGCACCTCTGCCGCCATTTTGATGAAGATCAACCGAGCAGCACCACGCTTTCCTGCTCGTTGGGATCGGTGCGGGCGATGACGGCGCGGACGGGCTTGTCGGTCGGGTTATAGGGCTGGTGCGGGACGCCCGGCGGAATATAGCAGAAATCACCCGCCTTGATGACCATGACATGCTCAAGATTGGGCCCGTGGCGCATCTCGGAATAGCCCTCCAGCACGAAAATCGCCGATTCATGGGACTCGTGGTAATGCGGCCTGGCTGAAGCCCCGGGCGGGATCGTCACGAGATGCATGCAGAGCTTTTCAGCGCCTGCCGATTCCGCCGAGATTCCCTCGAAATAAGAAAGACCCTGTTTGCCATCAAAGGCTTCCCCGACGCTGATCAGCTTGCAGGATTTCATCATGCCGTCTCCCCGATCCGAATATTTACCAAGGGGAAATCGGTTTGCCCTCATTCTCCCATTGCTGGCAGTATAGGCGACATGACCAGCCAATACGATATCGCCATCATCGGCGCAGGTGCTGCGGGCCTTGCCGCAGGCCTGCAACTCCGGAACTCAGGGACCAGCTTCATCGTGCTGGAAGCGAGGGACCGCATCGGAGGGCGGGCCTATACCGACACGGACACGCTCGGCCTGCCCTTCGACTGCGGGGCGCACTGGCTGCACGCCGCAGCGCAGAACCCCTTCACCACCATCGCCGACCGGCTGGGCATCCGCTACGCCCGGCACCTGAGCTGGGCGGATGTCATGCGGTTCGGCGGCGGCAGCCCGCTGCCGGAAGATGTCCAGGCGGACGCCCGCGCCTCTATCGAGGCGGCGCTCGTCCGGATTCACGAGGCAGGCCAGACAGGGCAGGAAGCAGCCTTTTCCACCTTCCTTGACACCACCAACCGCTGGAACCCCCTGCTCCGGCACATCATCGGCCAGATCACCTCGCATGATCCTGAGGACTGCTCCACGCTCGACTACGGCCGCTATCAGGAAGATGGCGGCGACTTCCCCGTGGAGGATGGCTACGGCACGCTGGTGGCCCGCCATGCCGCTGGGCTTCACGTAACGCTCTCAACCCCCGTCACCCGCATCGACTGGTCCGGAGTGGACGTGAAGATCGACACCCCGAACGGAACGGTTTCGGCCCGTGCCATCATCCTCGCCGTGCCGGTGAACGTGCTGCTGGCAGGCGGCATTCGCTTTGACCCTGCCCTTCCCCCAAGCCTGATGGAAGCCCTTCATGATTGCCCGATGGGCGTTTCCGAGAAGCTTGCCATCTTGTTGGACCGGCCGATCGAGGGGGTTGGCCACGTCTACGGCGATGTGTTCAACCTCCAGAACCCGGCTCGGACACCGTTCAACCTGCACATCAATCCCTTCGGCCGCCCCCTGCTCGTCTCGCACATGGCAGGCGGCTATGGCCGGGAACTGGAGAAGGCGAGCGATTCCGAAGTTGAAGCCCTTGCCCTTGAGGCGATGGTGAATGCCTTCGGCTCAGATGCGCGCCAGCGCGTGGTCAAGATGCTCCGCACCCACTGGGCGTCCGATCCCTATTCACTGGGGGCGTATTCCCACGCCAAACCGGGACGCGCGGCGTCGCGTTACCGGTTTTCGGAAACGGTGGGCGAACGAATCGTGCTGGCCGGTGAGCACTGCTCGATCCCCTTCTTCTCGACGGTCCACGGCGCGCATTTTTCCGGAATTGCGGCAGCGGAGACGGCGGTGAGGCTGCTCAATTAAGGCATGCCCGGCCCGCGGGCCGGGCATGATGACAAGGAAGGGACGGTAGCGGTCGTTAGCCCTCGGCCTTCGCCACGCCCACCATCGCGGGCCTCAGACAGCGGTCGCCAATGGCGAAGCCGGACTGCATTTCCTGAACGACCGTACCGGGCGGGTGGTCCTTGGTCGGAACTTCGAACAGCGCCTGGTGAAGGTTCGGGTCGAACTTGGCGCCCACCGTCTCCACCTTGCGGATGTTGTAGCGCTGCAGCACGTTCATCAACTCGCGCTCTGTCATCTCGACGCCGGCAAGAAGGTTTTTCGTCGTCTCGTCCGCCTTGGCCCGCACATCCGCAGGCACCGAGGCAACGGCCCGGTTCATGTTGTCGGCCACGCTCAGCAGGTCGCGGGCGAAATTGGTGGCAGCGTAAAGCGTTGCTTCCGCCTTTTCGCGCTCGGCACGCTTGCGCAGGTTTTCCATGTCGGCCGCCGTGCGCAGCAGCCTGTCCTTGAGGGCGGCGGCTTCTTCCCTGAGTTGGATCAACTCAAGCTCGCGCTCATCCAATTCCGGAACCATATCAAGGCCTTCGGGTGCGGCCTGTTCGTGGGATGTCGTGTCGTCAGCCATGGCTGAAGCTTTCCAGTCCATTCAATTTGCGGGTTAGCCGCCATATCGGCTGCCTTGCCCCAAAAATCAAGTGAGCAGCCGCCCGATGGCCTTGGCCGTGTAGTCCACCATGGGGATGATGCGGGCATAGTTCATCCGCGTCGGGCCGATGATGCCCATGACGCCGACGATCTTCTCCTCCGCATTGCGGTAGGGCGCCACGATGATGGAGCTGCCCGACAGCGAAAACAGCCGGTTCTCCGAACCGATGAAGATCCGGACCCCCTCGCCCGATTCGGCAGCACCCAGAAGCTGGGCCAGCTCGCGCTTGTTCTCGATGTCTTCAAACAGCTTGCGGATGCGCTCGAGGTCCGCCGCGGCGGCGGTATTCTCGATCAGGTTCGCCTGGCCGCGCACGATCAGCGTCTTGTCGTCGGCATCCCACTCTCCCGCCCACTGCGCGAGGCCCGCCTCGACGATGCGGGCGGAGATTTCATCGAGTTCGCGGCGCAGGCTCTCCATCTCGTCGCGCACGAAGCGCTGAACCTCGCCGATGGTCTTGCCCTGAAACCGGGTGGAGAGATAGTTCGAGGCCTGCGCGAAAGTGGCGGGCGGCAGACCGCGCGGAACCTCGATCACCCGATTTTCCACGCTACCATCCTCACCGACGAGGATGACCAGCGCCCGGCCCGGCCCAAGATTGACGAATTCGATGTGCTTGAGGCGCGCGTTGATCTTGGGAGCGAGGATCACGCCCGCGCAATGGGAAAGGCCCGACAGCAGCGTCGTCGCCTCGCCCAGCATGTCCTCGATGCGCCGGGCGCGGTTGGAGGCGGCGATCTGCGCGTCGATCCGGGTGCGCTCGTCATGCGTCATCGCCCCCACTTCCATCACCGCGTCGACGAAGAAACGCAGGCCCAGTTCCGTCGGCATGCGGCCGGCACTGGTGTGGGGGGAGAAGATCAGCCCGGCATCCTCAAGGTCCATCATCACGTTGCGGACCGAGGCCGGCGACAGGTTGGAGGGCAGGATGCGCGAAATGGTGCGGGAGCCGACGGGTTCTCCCGTTTCGAGATAGGTGTCCACGAGGCGGCGGAAAATATCGCGCGAACGCTGGTCGAGGCCC
>JBIIGF010000187.1:0-4851 GCA_044236665.1 Aestuariivirga sp.
GCGCAGATTGAACTGCTCCTTCTTGAGCTTGAGGATTTCGTCCTTGACCTGGTCGGCGGTCATGACGCGGATGTCCTTGGCTTTCATACTGGTCACCCTCTTATTCGCCGAGACGCGCCACGAAGCGCGTCTTGATCGGAAGCTTGGCGGCGGCGAGGCCGAGCGACTCTTCCGCCACTTCGCGCGGAACGCCGTCGATCTCGAACAGCACACGGCCGGGCTTGACGCGGGCGGCCCAGTATTCGATCGAGCCCTTGCCGGAGCCCATGCGGACTTCGGCCGGCTTCTTCGACACCGGAACGTCCGGGAACACACGGATCCAGATGCGGCCTGCACGCTTCATGCCACGGGCAAGAGCGCGGCGGGCCGCCTCGATCTGGCGGGCCGTCAGGCGGTCCGGCTCGACGGCCTTGAGGCCGAAGGCACCGAAGTCCAGCGTGTTGCAGCTGGTGGCCTTGCCATGGATGCGGCCCTTGAAGGCCTTACGGAACTTTGTACGCTTTGGTTGCAGCATTTTCGCTAACCCTTAATCCTCAAGCCGCGTCGCGGTCGCGGCGGCCACGGGACGCGCCGGCGTCAGCCGGTTCGTTCATGCGCTTGTCCTGCGCCATCGGATCGTGCTCAAGGATTTCGCCCTTGAAGATCCAGACCTTGACGCCATTGGTGCCATAGGTCGTGAAGGCGGTGGCCGTGCCATAGTCCACGTCGGCGCGCAGCGTGTGAAGCGGAACGCGGCCTTCGCGGTACCATTCGGTACGGGCGATTTCAGCGCCGCCGAGGCGGCCCGAACAGGTGATCTTGATGCCTTCGGCACCCATGCGCTGGGCCGACTGAACGGCGCGCTTCATGGCGCGGCGGAAGGCCACACGGCGCTCCAGCTGCTGGGCGATGTTCTCGGCCACCAGGGTCGCGTCGATTTCGGGCTTGCGCACTTCAACAATGTTGAGATGCACTTCCGAACCCGTCATCTCCTGAACCTTCTTGCGAAGCTTCTCGATGTCGGCGCCCTTCTTGCCGATCACGACGCCTGGACGGGCGGAGTAGATCGTGACGCGGCACTTCTTGTGCGGGCGCTCGATGAGCACCTTGGACACGCCGGCCTGCTTCAGTTCCTTCTTCAGATATTCGCGGATCGCGATATCCTCATGGAGCAGCTTGCCGTATTCGCGCGAGCCCGCAAACCAGCGGGAATCCCACGTGCGGTTGATGCCGAGGCGAAGGCCTACCGGATTGACTTTCTGACCCATCAGGCGGCCTCCTTGCTCTCTTCACGCACTTCGCGGACGATGATCGTCAGTTCGCTGAAGAACTTCTCGATGTGTCCGACGCGGCCACGCGCATTGGGCATCCAGCGCTTCATGACCAGGTTCTTGCCAACCCAGGCCTGAGCGACGATCAGGTTGTTGATGTCGAGATCATGGTTGTTCTCGGCATTGGCGATCGCCGACTCGAGCGTCTTCTTGATGTCCTTCGCGATACGGCGGCGCGAGAAGGTGAGATAGGCAAGCGCCTTGTCCACCTTCATGCCACGGATCTCCGAGGCGACATCGTTCAGCTTGCGCGGCGAGATGCGGATCGACCGGGTGACGGCCTTCGCCTCGTTATCGGGCAGCGAGCGCGGGCGTGCTTTCTTGCTCATGGCTTACTTGCCTGACTTTTTGTCGCCGGCGGTGTGGCCATGATAGGTCCGCGTCGGCGCGAACTCGCCGAGCTTGTGGCCCACCATTTCCTCCGACACCAGGACGGGGATGAACTTGTTGCCGTTGTGAACCTGGAACGTCAGGCCCACGAACTGCGGCAGGATCGTCGAGCGGCGGCTCCAGGTCTTGATGGCCTGACGGCCACCGGCGCCGCGAGCGGCGTCCGCCTTCTTGAGGAGGTACCCGTCAATGAACGGGCCTTTCCATACAGAGCGTGTCACGGTCTACCTCTTACTGCGACTTCTTGCGGTCGTGGCGCGACCGCACGATGAACTTCTGGGTCCGCTTGTTCGAGCGGGTCTTGGTGCCCTTCGTCGGCTTGCCCCAGGGCGTTGCCCAGTGCTTACCGCCGTTGGTACGGCCACCGTTCGGGTGGTCGACAGGGTTGCGGGCGATACCGCGCGAGATCGGGCGGTGGCCCTTCCAGCGGTTGCGGCCAGCCTTGCCGACGACCTCATTGAGGTGGTCAGGGTTCGACACCGCGCCGACGCTGGCCATGCAGCTTGCGTCGACCATGCGGGTTTCGCCCGACTTCAGCTTCAGCAGCACATAGCCCTGATCACGGCCGGCGACCATGGCGTAGGTGCCAGCCGAACGGGCGAGTGTGCCGCCCTTGCCGGGCTTGGTCTCGATGTTGTGGACGATGGTACCGACCGGCATGGCGCCGAGCGGCATTGCATTGCCGGGCTTCACGTCCACCGACTTGCCAGCGATCACCGTGTCGCCGACAGCGAGGCGCTGCGGAGCGATGATATAGGAGAGCTCGCCATCGGCATACTTGATCAGCGCGATGAAGGCGGTGCGGTTCGGATCATACTCGAGGCGTTCCACGACAGCCGAAACATCATGTTTCGTGCGGCGGAAATCGATCAGGCGATAGGAGCGCTTGTGCCCGCCGCCCTGCCCGCGCGTGGTGATCCGGCCCGTGTTGCCACGGCCGCCGTTCTTGCTCAGACCCTCGACGAGGGCCTTGACCGGCTTGCCCTTCCACAGCTGGCTGCGGTCCACCTGGATCAGGTGGCGGCGGCCGGCGCTGGTTGGATTGAATGTCTTGAGTGCCATTGTCTTATCTCACCACTCAGAGGCCCGTCGTTACGTCGAGCCGCTGGCCCTCTTCGAGGGTCACATAGGCTTTCTTCACGTCGCTCAGCATGGCCAGCTGGCCCTTGAAGCGGCGCTGCTTGCCCTTGCGGACCAGCGTGTTGACCGCCTTCACCTTGACACCGAAGAGGCCTTCGACGGCCTTCTTGATCTCCGGCTTCGTGGCGGTCTTGGCCACGTTGAAGACGACCTGGTTGTGCTCGGAGACCAGCGTACCCTTTTCAGTGATCGCCGGGCTCTTGATGATGTCGTACCAGTGTTCCTTGCTCACTTGAACCGCGCCTCCAGCGCTTCGACGGCCGCCTTGGTCAGCACGAGCTTCTTGCGGCGCAGGATGTCGTAAACGTTGATGCCCTGGATCGGCAGCACATCGATGTTCGGGATGCTGCGGGCGGCACGGGCGAAGTTTTCATTCACCGCGGCGCCGTCGATGATCAGTGCATTGACGAGGCCGAGCTTCTCGAAAGCATTGACCAGCGTCTTGGTCTTGCCGTCCGAGGCCGCGGCATCGAGGATCACCAGCGACTGGTCCTTGGCCTTGCTCGAAATCGCATGACGAAGGCCAAGTGCGCGGATCTTCTTGTTCAGCGAGGTCTCGTGGCTGCGGAAACGGGGGCCGAAGGCCTTGCCGCCGCCGACGAAGATGCCGGCCTTGCGCGAACCGTGGCGAGCGCCGCCCGAGCCCTTCTGGGGGCCGAGCTTCTTGGTCGTGCGCGAGATCTCGCCGCGCGACTTCGCCTGGTGCGTGCCCTGCTGGCGCTTGTTCAGCTGCCAGCGGATCACGCGGTGGATGAGGTCGCTGCGCGGCTCAAGACCAAAGATGTGATCGGCAAGCTCGATCTCGCCGGCCGTCTTGGCCTCAATGGTGTGAATGTCGGCTTTCATGTCCGTCAATCCTTACTCTGCTGCCGGCGCTGCGGCTTCCGGCATCTTGAACGCGCCGGGCTTCGGCGCACCGTCCGGAAGCCTGCGCTTCACGGCGTCGCGCACGGAGACCCACGCACCCTTGACACCCGGAACCGAGCCCTTGACCATGATCAGGCCACGGCCGGCGTCGGTCTTCACGACCACGATGTTCTGCGTCGTTACCGTTTCAGCACCCAGATGGCCAGGCATCTTCTTGTTCTTGAAGACCTTGCCGGGGTCCTGGCGGTTACCGGTGGAACCGATGGAACGGTGGCTGACCGACACGCCGTGCGTGGCGCGCAGGCCGCCGAAGTTCCAGCGCTTCATGCCGCCGGCGAAGCCCTTGCCCATCGACGTCGCGGTCACGTCCACGAACTGGCCGGGCACGAAGTGCTCCACGGTGATTTCCGCACCAACCGGAATGACATTGTCCGGCGAGACCCGGAATTCCTTCAGCTTCCGCTTCGGCTCGACCTTGGCCACCGCAAAGTGGCCACGCTCGGCCTTGGTCAGCCGCTTGATCTTCGGGACGCCAGCACCAAGCTGCAGGGCAGTGTAACCATCCTTATCGGCCGTCTTCTGTGCGACGACCTGACAGTTATCGACCTTCAACACGGTAACAGGGACGACAACGCCCTCTTCCGTGTAGATGCGGGTCATGCCCAGCTTCTGTGCGATGAGACCAGAACGCATCGCTTCACTCCTTCAAAGCTCTGAAATCAGAGCTTGATTTCAACATCGACACCGGCAGCAAGATCGAGCTTCATCAAAGCATCGACAGTCTGCGGGGTCGGATCGACGATATCGAGCAGCCTGCGGTGGGTCCGCATTTCAAACTGCTCACGGCTCTTCTTGTCGACGTGGGGCGAACGGTTCACGGTGAACCGCTCGATCCGGGTCGGAAGGGGCACCGGCCCCTTCACCTGGGCTCCCGTCCGCTTGGCCGTGTTGACGATCTCGCGCGTCGACGTATCGAGGATGCGATGATCGAAGGCCTTGAGGCGGATGCGGATGTTCTGACGCTGCATGATAGCTGCCCTTAGTCCGTGATCTTGGCGACGACGCCGGCGCCGACGGTACGGCCGCCTTCGCGGATGGCGAAGCGCAGCTTTTCTTCCATGGCGATCGGCGTGATCAGTTCGAC
>JBIIGF010000003.1:0-17545 GCA_044236665.1 Aestuariivirga sp.
TCACTGGTCTCGGAATCGTTTCGAGCATCGGTAACAATGTACAGGAAGTTCTGAATTCGCTCTTCGAGGCGAAGTCGGGCATCTCGAAGTCCGATGATTATGAGCGTCTGGGTTTCCGTAGCCACGTACATGGCGCTCCCACCTTCGACCTCGACAGTGTTGACCGGCGCGTCCGCCGCTTCATGGGTGATGGTGCAGCCTGGAATTACGCCGCCATGCAGCAGGCCATCGTCGATTCCGGTCTCGATGAGACAGACGTGAAAAATGACCGCACCGGCATCATCATGGGTTCTGGCGGTCCTTCCACGCGCACCATTGTGCAGGCTGCCGATACCACGCGGGAAAAAGGGCCGAAGCGCGTTGGCCCCTTTGCCGTTCCTGCTGCGATGTCGAGCACCAACTCCGCAACATTGGCCACGCCGTTCGGTATCCGCGGTGTGAATTATTCCATATCATCCGCTTGTGCCACTTCGGCCCACTGCATCGGAAACGCGGCTGAAATGATCCAGTGGGGCAAGCAGGATGTGATGTTCGCCGGCGGTGGCGAGGAACTGGACTGGACCCTCTCCGTGCTGTTCGACGCGATGGGCGCCATGTCTTCCAAGTACAACGCCACTCCGGCCACAGCATCCCGTGCCTACGACAAGAACCGGGATGGCTTTGTGATCGCCGGTGGCGCCGGCACGGTCGTGCTGGAAGAGTTGGAGCATGCCAAGGCGCGCGGTGCCAAGATCTACGCGGAACTCGTCGGTTATGGCGCGACGTCGGATGGCTACGACATGGTGCAGCCTTCGGGCGAAGGCGCCATCCGTTGCATGCAGCAGGCAATCAAGGGCGTTGGCAAAATAGACTACATCAATCCCCATGGGACCTCGACGCCTATCGGCGACAAGAAGGAAATCGAAGCCATCCGCGCAGTCTTTGGCAATGATATACCGCCGATTTCCAGCACCAAGTCTCTCACCGGCCATTCGCTTGGCGCGGTCGGCGTTCAGGAAGCAATCTATGCGATTCTCATGATGAAAAACGACTTCATATGTGAAAGCGCCCATATTGAGGAGATCGATCCCGAGTTTGCCGATGTGCCGATCGTCCGTAAGCGGATCGATAACGCCAAGCTCGATAGGGTGATGTCCAACAGCTTCGGCTTCGGCGGCACCAACGCAACCCTCGTCTTCCAGCGCTATAACGGCTGATCACATGACAAATTCACTGATGGCGGGCCGCCGCGGGCTCATCATGGGCGTTGCGAACGACCATTCGATCGCCTGGGGCATTGCCCAGCAACTTCACAAGGCAGGTGCTGAGCTTGCCTTCACCTACCAGGGCGAGGCGTTTGGACGCCGTGTGAAACCGCTGGCCGAATCGGTTGGTTCGAGCATTCTGTTGCCCTGCGATGTCGAGGACATCTCCACTGTGGACGCCACATTTGACGCATTGAAAGCCAAATGGGGCACCATCGACTTTGTGGTTCACGCTATAGCCTTCTCTGACAAGAACGAGCTCAAAGGTAAATACGCCGATACGACTCGCGAGAACTTCATCCGCACCATGGTGATCTCGTGCTTCTCCTTCACCGAAATCGCCAAGCGTGCCGCCGCGCTGATGCCAAATGGTGGTTCTCTGGTGACGCTCACCTATGGTGGTTCTGTTCGCGTCATGCCGAACTACAATGTGATGGGTGTTGCGAAAGCGGCGCTGGAATCTTCCGTCCGTTATCTCGCTGCGGATTATGGGCCGCAGGGCATCCGGGTTAATGCCATTTCGGCGGGCCCGATGCGCACGCTCGCTGGCGCTGGCATTGGCGACGCGCGTGCCATGTTCAGTTTCCAGCAGGACCACGCTCCTCTCCGCCGCACCATCACACTGGAGGAGGTGGGTGGTGCCGGGCTCTATCTCCTCTCGCCGCTCTCGGGTGGTGTCACGGGGGAAATCCACTATGTGGATTCGGGCTACAACATCATATCGATGCCGCGCCCGGAAGATCTCGGTATTTGAGCGAAGTCAAAGCCTCATCTTCCTGCATCCTTGAAAACGCTCCCAGAACAGGAGCGTTTTCATGCATAAAGACTGGAAGGAACTCACATCAAATCTGTCAGCTCCGCTGAAGGAGCTTCGAACCGGTACGCCGGATGTGATGAAAGGCTTTTCTGCGATTGCGCAGGCGGCCCTCAAGGCAAACGCCCTCGACACCAAGACCAAGGAGTTGATTGCACTGGCAATCGGTGTGGCAACCCGATGCGACGACTGCATCGGCTTTCATGTGAAGGCCGCCGTCGCCCAGGGCGCCTCACGAGAGGAAATTCATGAGACGCTTGGCATGGCCATTTACATGGGGGCTGGGCCTTCCGTGATGTATGCCGCCCACGCCATTGAGGCCTTCGACCAGTTCAAGCCAGTTGTTGCCGATACCGCCCCTTAACGATCGAAGTAGTTTTCCGCCTGAAGGGACGTGATCGCTGGGTTGCGTCCGTTCAGGGGATTGCTTGCGCTCCATGCCAGCCTCGTTTCATAGAAACGGCTGGCGAGTGCATCATACATCAGCAAACGCCCGGCAAGGCTGTCACCGATCTCAAGAATTTCCTTGATCACTTCCATGGCCTGCATGGACCCCAGGATGCCCGGTAGCGCACCGAGTACACCGGCCTCCTCGCAGGCCGGGAACAGTCCGCGCGGCGGCAAATCTCCCATCAGGCAACGGTAGGTCGGCCATGGTGTGCCATCGGGGGAGGTTTCATGCGGCTTGAAGGTGGAGATCTGGCCATCGAACTGGCCTACCGCAGCACTCACCAGTGTTTTCTTTGCAAAGTAACATGCGTCGCTGACAAGATAGCGCGTCGGAAAATTGTCGCATCCATCTGCCACGATGTCATAGTCGGAGATGATCTCCATCGCGTTTTCTGCTGTCAGCCGGACATTGTGCGTGATCACCTGTAGATGAGGGTTCAACGCCAGCATCGTCTGCCGTGCGCTGTCGGTCTTGGCTGATCCAACTGACGAGGTGGTATGGATGATCTGCCGCTGCAGGTTGGAGAGGCTCACCGTATCATGGTCGATGATGCCGATGGTGCCTATGCCCGCTGCCGCTAGGTAGAAGAGCAGCGGCGCGCCGAGGCCACCAGCGCCGACCACCAGAACGCGCGCCTGCTTGAGTTTGCTTTGTCCGGGGCCGCCGACTTCATGCAGCACGAGATGCCGGGCATAACGCTCAATCTCGTCGCCGGAGAGCGCCATCACCGGGTTCCGGAGGAGCCGAATCCGCCTGCCCCGCGCGCTGTCTCATCTAACGTCTCCAGCTCATTCCATCCGGCGCGGGTCACTGGTGCGATGACAATCTGCGCGATGCGGTCACCCCGCGCTATGATGAAGTCTTCCTGTCCAAGGTTGATGAGCGGCACTTTCACTTCGCCCCGGTAATCACTGTCGATGGTGCCTGGCGCGTTCAGCACCGTGATGCCGTGCTTCACGGCAAGTCCGGAACGTGGCCGCACCTGTGCTTCAAAGCCATGCGGTAGGGCGATGGCGATGCCCGTGGGCACCAGGCAGCGTGCGCCTGGCCTGAGGGTGATGCCTTCCGCAGCGCGCAAATCCATACCCGCCGCGCCAGCCGTTTCATAAGCGGGAAGCGGCAAACCCTGGCCGTTGGCCAGGCGCTGGATTCCGATCTTTGTCATTCTGCAATCTTCTGCCGGGGCATGATCATCTCGGCGAGCCGTTCCATGAGCCGCGCTGCAACGTCTGCCTTCGTCATATCGGGCCAACTGTCGACGCCCGCCGTGGAGACGAGGTGAACCCTGTTGCGATCTCCACCAAACACGCCCGCTTCCGCGCTCACGTCATTGGCTACGATCAGATCACAGCCCTTCTTCCTGAGCTTTTCACGAGCGTATTCGACAATTTTTTCTGTTTCTGCGGCAAAGCCCACAACAAGGCTGGGCCGTGTGGCATGGTGTGCGACAGTTGCGAGTATATCCGGATTTTCGGCAAGAAGGAGAGCTGGCGGACCACCTGCGCCCTTCTTCAATTTCTCGGCGGCCTGCTGTGCGACACGCCAGTCCGCAACGGCCGCCGAAAAGATGGCAATGTCGGCGGGAAGTTCACGGAGGCACGTGTCGAGCATTTCTTGCGCCGTCTCGACGGGCATCACCTGCACCCCTGGAGGAACAGGAAGGGACGTCGGCCCTGAAATCAGCACCGTCTCGGCGCCAAGCTCTGCGGCAGCGGCAGCAATGGCATAGCCTTGCTTGCCGGAGGAATGGTTGGAAATGAAGCGCACGGGGTCGATTGGTTCGCGCGTGGGGCCAGCGGTGATGACCACCTTCCGCCCCGCCAGTGGTTGGGCTCTCGGTTTCAGCAACTCAATGATGGCTGTAACGATTTCGCCCGGCTCTGACATCCGGCCGGGGCCGAACTCACCGCAGGCCATTTCTCCGTCATTCGGGCCGATGACGGCGATGCCATCAGATTTCAGCGTTGCGATGTTACGCACGGTCGCCGGGTGTCGCCACATTCTGACATTCATGGCGGGGGCCACGAGAACCCGCTTATCGGTGGCAAGAAGCGCGGTGGAGGCTAGGTCGTTCGCCAGGCCATGTGCCATCTTGGCCAGGAGATCGGCGGTGGCTGGTGCGACAACGAGCAGATCCGCCGCCCGCGAGAGCTGGATGTGGCCCATCTCCACTTCATCGGTAAGGCTGAAGAGATCCGTATAGGCTTTCTCGCCCGAAAGGCTGGAAAGCGACAGGGGGGTTACGAATTGTTCGGCTGCCTTCGTCAGAATAATCCGGACTCGTGCGCCACGTGTCTTCAGCAGGCGGATCAGTTCATGCGTCTTGTAGGCGGCGATGCCGCCGCCAACGATGAGAAGTATGGTTTTTCCGGCGAGGGATATCATGAATGATAGTATGCCAGTAAAGTCCGGGCGCTGCCAACCGCCCTCACAAAACGAGCTTAAGGGCGATTGCCCCCAGCGAAATGGCGCCGACCGCCAGCCACAGCCTGGTCCAGCGGGTATTTCGGGCCTGGGCGCGGGCTAGCTGCTCCGTGGTTGCGTCATCGAGCTTCAGGCCACCGCTGTTGGCCATGTCGGCCAGCATGATGGCACCTTGCTTGGCATCCTCGAGCATAGCTGGAAGGCCGATGAACATGCGCCCGAAGGAGCCTGTCGCCTCTTCGATCTTGCCGACAGGCCCGAGCCTCCGTTCGATCCAGCCGCGTACCACAGGTTCGGCAGTCACCCACATGTTGAGATTGGGATTCAGCGTGCGTGCCACGCCCTCCACCACCACCATGGTTTTCTGCAACAACAGAAGCTGCGGTTGGGTCTGCATATTGAACTGGGCGGTCACCTCGAACAACTGGGTGAGAAGCCGTGCCATGGAGATTTCACTGGCTGAGCGGTCCATGATCGGCTCGCCGATGGCGCGGATCGCCTGGGCGAAAACTGCCGGATCCTGGTCGCGCGGCACATAACCCGCTTCGAAATGCACCTCGCTCACCCGCATGTAGTTGCGGGTGATGAAGCCATAGAGAATCTCGGCCAGGAACATGCTTTCCTTGTGCCCGAGCCGTCCCACGATGCCGAAATCAACCGCGACGAGGTTTCCCGCCCGGTCAATGAACAGGTTACCCTGATGCATGTCGGCATGAAAGAAGCCATCGCGGATGGCGTGGCGCAGGAAGCTCTGGATCACCGTGTCGCCAAGCTTCGGCAGATCAAAGCCCTGTGCCCGCAATGCCTCCGTATCGGCGATCGGTGTGCCGTCAATCCATTCGGTGGTCAGGACATCGCGCCCGGTGCGCGCCCAGTCAACTTTCGGAACGCGGAAGCCCGGATCATTCCTGGTATTCTCAGCCATTTCCGACAAAGCTGCAGCCTCCATGCGCAGGTCCAGTTCCTGCTTCATGGATTGCTCGAGCATTCGCACGGCGGCCACCGGGCGAAGCCTTCGGCCTTCGGCACTGAAACGTTCCATGAGTCGGGCGGCGAAGTAGAAGCTGTCTGTATCTGCTGCAAATCGCTTGGCCACGCCGGGGCGCAGCACCTTGACCGCCAGTTCCCGGCCATCCGGGCTTCGTGCCTTGTGTACCTGTGCGATGGATGCAGCCGCAACGGGCGGACCGAATTCGGTAAAGAGCTGGCTTACATTGGCGCCGAGCGTATCGCGGATCGTCTGTTCGGCAATCGCGGTGGAGAAAGGCGGAAGCCTGTCCTGCAGTGACTTCAGTTCGAAAGCGCGCTTAGGGCCGACGAGATCCGGCCGTGTTGCCAGAAACTGCCCGAGCTTGATGTAACTCGGTCCGAGCGATGACAGGGCTGTGGCAACTGCCGCCTCGCCTGTCTTTGAGGGTTTGCGGGTTCCGATCTTGGCAATGGACAATCCAAGGCGTGCCGCCAGGGGCAACTGTTTCAACTGCTCAGGTGTGAGCAGTGCGTCATAGGCTGCAAGCGTCCGTCCGGCGCGCAGCAGGTTGAAGCTGTGCTTCAGGCTCGAAAACATCAGATGCGCCAGCCCGAATGAATGGCGACGACACCGCCCGTCAGGTTGCGGTAGCTGACATTGGCGAAGCCTGCATCCTCGATCATTGCCTTGAAGTCATCCTGCCGGGGGAATGTACGGATGGATTCGACCAAATAGCGATAGGGTTGCCCATCACCTGTCACCACCTTGCCGATGGCGGGAATGACTGTGAATGAAAAGGCGTCATATGCCTTGTCGGCCAGCGGCACGTCCACCTGACTGAACTCGAGGCACAGGAAGTGGCCGCCCGGTTTCAATACCCGGTAGGCTTCCTTGAGCGCCTTGTCGATATGCGTCACGTTACGGATACCGAAGGCAATCGTGTAGCCATCGAAGCTCTTGTCGGGAAAGGCCAGGGCCTCGGCATTGCCGACGGTGAAATTGCAGCGGCCCGACAGGCCATCCGCTTCTGCCCGCTTGCGGCCCTCACCCACCATCTCGGGAGAGATGTCGGCCACGGTTACCCGCACATTGGGGCCACCAGCCCGCAGGATGCGGAATGCAATGTCGCCCGTGCCACCCGCGACATCCAGGTGGTTGAAGCTGGCGTTGCCGCGCGGCGGGTTCAGCATCGCCACGAAGTCGTCCTTCCACAGGCGATGCAGCCCGCCAGACATCAGATCATTCATCTGGTCATAGCGTTCGGCAACCTTGGAGAAGACCTCGTTCACGAGGCCCTGCTTTTCGTCTTCACCCACCCGGCGGAAGCCGAAGGCAACGTCCTGTTCGTGTGTCTTTTCACTCATGGTGCAAACTCTAGCCCGAAAGGCTTACCGTTTCAGCATAGACTTGAGTTCGCCAAGTCGCATGGCGCCCGTCAATTGCGCAATCGCAAAATAGCTGAGGATCCCCCCTGCGACGAGCAGTAACAGGCCCCAGGCTGCCGCAAAGAACCCTGCCTTCTCGGCATAGTTGTCCCTCAGCAGCCAGCTTCCCGCCACCAGAATGGCTCCCATCAGCACTGCCGAGGCCACGATACGGGGCAGCCGCTTTCGGCAGCGCTCGTCGAGGCTGAACAGACCCCGGCGGTGAAGGGTGACGCCCAGCAGGATCGCATTGACCCAGGCGGCAAGCGAGGTGGCGAGAGCAATGCCCGTCTGGCGCATCAACAGCGATAGCACGATGGCGGCCACGACATTCACCACGACCGAAATGATGGCGAAGCGCATGGGCGTCCGGGTATCCTCGCGGGCAAAGAAGCCGGGCTGGAATACCTTGGTCATGGAAAAGGCCGGTAGGCCAAGCGCGAAGGCCAGGATGGCGGGTGCGACCGCCAGCGTATCGGCCCGTGTGAAGGCCCCGTGCTCGAACACTGTGTGCACAATCGGGGCGGCGATTGTCATCAGCGCCACGGCGGCAGGCAAGGTCAGGAACAGGGAGAGTTCCAGCGCCCGGTTCTGGCTGTTGAGCGCGCCCGTCTCATCGCCCGCGCGCAGCTTGCGCGACAGATCCGGCAGCAGCACCACGCCGATTGCCACACCAATGACGCCGAGCGGCAATTGGTACAGCCGGTCCGCATAATAGAGGTAAGCCACTGCACCCGGGATGGTGGTGGCAAGCATGGTCGCCACCACGAGGTTGATCTGCATGACGCCACCAGACACGATGCCTGGCATCGATAGCATCAGAACCCGCTTCACATCCGGCGTCATTTTCGGCCAGCGCGGCACGAGTGGCATGCCGGCCTTGCGGCAGGCAAACGCCAACAGGGCATACTGCACAACGCCCGCAGTGAAGATACCCCAGGCGAAGATGTAACCGGTGGCAGGCGTATCGCCGGTTCCCAGCATCCAAGCCACGCCGTTTGAAGCTATCATCACGACGTTGAGCAGGATCGGTGCTGCTGCAGCGGCCGTGAATCGGTGCAGGCTGTTCAGTACGCCTGACTGCAGGGCTGTCAGAGACATGAACAGAAGATAGGGAAAGCAAATGCGAGTCAGGTCAACGGTAAGTTGGAAACGCTCTCCCTGCTCCTGGAAGCCTGGCGCAATGACAAAGATCAGCAGCGGCATGGCAATGATTGCAAACGCAGAAAACACGACAAGCCAGGCAAGCAGCACCGAGAAGACTTCAACCGCGAAGGCCCTTGCGTTTGCCTCTCCCTCACCCTCTACCCGCTTGGCGAACAGTGGCACGAAAGCATTGTTGAAGGCACCCTCGGCAAACAGCGCACGGAACAGATTGGGAAACCGCTGTGCCACGAAGAAGGCTTCCGCAACGAAGCCTGTTCCCAGCGTGAAGGCGATCAACTGGTCGCGCACGAAGCCCAGCACGCGGCTGATGAGGGTAAAGCCGCCGACTGTTGCTGCGGATTTGAGAAGCGACATGAGTTAACAGGCCTGTGGCATGGATGTACGGAGGATGTTCCCGAGCGCCAGTTCGATTTGCCGATGCCGGGTGGCGTTCTCGATCTTCGCACCGGTGAGATCGGTGACGTAGAACACATCCACCGCCTTTTCGCCAAATGTCGTGACATGCGCAGAGGCGATGTTGAGGTTCAGCTTGTAGAGCGCTTCGGTCAGGTCATAGAGAAGCCCCAGCCGGTCAAGCCCATTGATTTCGATGACGGTGAACCGGTTGGAGGAGTGGTTATCGATGATGACGCGCGGCTCCACCGTGAAGGCTTTCATTCGCTGTTGCGGTTTGTAGGCTCTCGCCACTGCTTCCTTCAGCCACAACTCACCGCGCAATGCCTTGCGCACAATCTCGGCGATACGCTCGCCGCGCCGCCGCTCGTCTTCCTCGTCCGTGAACTCCCGCTGGATGAGGATCGTATCCAGCGCCATGCCGTCGGTCGTGGTGAAGATTTGTGCACCCGCGATATTGGCCCCTGCCGCGGCACAAGCGCCGGTGATCAGCGCCAGTAGCCGTGGATGGTCTGGCGTATAGATGGTGAGTTCCGTGATGGCGGTGAAGGCGTCCGTCTCTGTGCTGGTTACGACGCTTTTGGGCGCAGCGCCCGCGATCAACTCTGCGTGTTTCACCTGCTTCTCGGTCGTGGTGCCCAGCCAGTAGGCTTCATAGTGACGCGCCGCATAGGCCTTCTTGTCCTCCTCGCTCCACCCCGTCATTCGTGAAAAGAAGGCTTTCTGCGCGTCGGCTATTCGTTCCTTGCGCGATACCGCCGTATGGCCACCCGTCAGCACGGGTTCGGCTTCGGCATAGAGTGTTCTCAGCAATTGACCTTTCCAGCCGTTCCAGACACCAGGGCCGACCGCACGGATATCGGCAACTGTCAGGATCACGAGCAGCTTCAGGCGCTCGAGGCTTTGTACCGTGGCGCAGAAATCGAGGATCGTCTTGAAGTCGTTGAGGTCCCGCATCTGTGCCGTTTCGCTCATCAGCAGGTGATGGCGGATCAGCCAGGCGACCGTGTCTGTTTCGGAAGCCGTAAGCCCGAGGCGGGGGCAGAGTTCGAGAGCGATCCGCTCGCCGGCGATTGAGTGGTCTTCCTTTCTTCCCTTCGCGATGTCGTGCAGGAAAACAGCGACATAGAGGAGTCGGCGGCTGGTGATGGTTGGGAAGATGGCAGTCGAGAGCGGATGGTCCTCACTCAATCTGCCACGCTCGATGTTTGCAAGATGGCCCACAGCGCGGATCAGGTGTTCGTCCACCGTGTAGTGGTGATACATATTGAACTGCATCATCGCAACGATGCGGCCGAAGGGTGGAATGAAACGGCCCAGAACCCCCGCCTCGTTCATCATCCGCAGAACGCTGTCGGGCTCCTCGCTGGAGGTGAGCAGTTCCAGGAATATGGCATTGGCCTCCGGGTTGTCTAGGATGTCCCGGATCAGGCCCAGTGACTTGCGCAGGAGTTTCAGCGCATCGGGGTGAATCTCTGCACCATGGCGGCCTGACGCCGCAAATAGCCGGATGACGTTGACAGGGTCTTTCTCGAAGACCTCAGGTGATTTCGGAACGATGCGCCCGCCTTCAAGCTTGAAGTCAGGTGCATCGCTCAACGCACCAGATGTCCTGGGCAGGAACCTGCCGAGAACGCGCCCAAGAGAGGGTACATCCTTCATCTGCTGCGCTTCCAGGCTGGCACAGAGAATGCGCGTCAGGTCACCCACATCCTTGGCAACAAGGAAGTAGTGTTTCATGAATCGCTCAACATTCCTTAAGCCGCCGTGCGATGTGTATCCGAGCCGTTCCGCGATATCTGCCTGGCGGTCGAAGCTCAGCCGATCATTACCGCGCTTCGACACGAAATGCAGATGGCAGCGAACAGCCCACAGGAAGCGTTCGCATTTCTTGAAGATGGCGAGCTCTTCGCGTGTGAAGGCGCCTTTCCCGGCCAACTCATCGGTGGAATTGGTGGCATAGATATATTTCGCGATCCAGAACAGCGTGTTCAGGTCCCGCTGGCCGCCCTTGCCATCCTTGACATCCGGTTCGACGAGGTAGCGGCTTTCACCAACCTTCCTGTGGCGGAGGTCGCGCTCGCTCAGTTTATCGGCAATGAACTGCTTGGCATCCTTCGAAACGATCTCGCGGCGGAAAGCCTCAACGAGCCGTTCGAACAGCTTTCTGTTGCCGCAGATATAACGTGCTTCCAGAATGGCGGTGAGGATGGTGTTGTCGGATTTCGCAAGCCGGATGCACTCATCAATGCTACGGGTGGCATGGCCAACCTTCTGCCGGGTATCCCACAGACAATAGAGAATGAATTCGACGATGTTCTGAACCCGTTCCGTCTGGCGGGTGGGCAGTACGAACAAGAGGTCGATATCGGAACCTGGCCCGAGCGTGGCGCGGCCATATCCACCTACCGCAACCACGGCGATCGGCTCTTCTGCGCCATTCCCGGGAAAGAGCGTTTCGCTGGCGAACTCGAACAATCCGCGGATCAGTTCATCTTCCGCGAGGCTCAGCGTCTCGGCGCAAGCTGTGCCGTTGCCATCGGCAATCAGCTTGCGTTCTGCCTCAGCGTGAACATGCTCAAGTGCAGCTTTGAGTATCTTTACGACGGCCGGGCGCAGGCTGGCCGGCCCCTTGCCATGCTTGTCAACTGCTGCAGCAAGGCTGTCCTGCAATTCGCTCCGGCTGACGAGGGTTTGCGCTTGCAGCAAGGTCTTCATGTGGTTCGCCCCACGAGGAGCGATTTCAGTTCATAGATCAGGTCCAGCGCTTCGCGGGGGGATAGTTCGTCGGCCACGATCTGAGCGAGGCGTTTTTCGACCTCGCTGTCGCGTCGTGACGGAGGAAGAGTCGCTGAAAACAGTGGTAGGTCTTCGATCAATCCGGTAGCTGGGGACCTGGAGCCGTCCCGCTCCAGCCGCTCCAGAACTTTCTGCGCGCGGTTGATGACGGCGGGCGGAAGCCCGGCAAGACGCGCCACATGGATGCCATAGGACCGGTCGGCAACACCTGCGACAACTTCATGCAGGAAAATGATCTCGTCTTCCCATTCCCGCACCTTCATCGTGGCATTGATAAGGTGCGGCAGCTTCGCGGCCAGTTGGGTCAGTTCATGGTAGTGCGTCGCGAAAAGCGTCCGGCACTTATTAGCGCTGTGCAGATGCTCAAGCGTTGCCCATGCGATCGAGAGGCCGTCATATGTGGCGGTACCCCGCCCGATTTCATCGAGGATGACAAAGGAATGCTCCGTCGCCTGATTGAGGATGGCGGCGGTCTCCACCATCTCGACCATGAAGGTGGAGCGCCCGCGTGCCAGATCGTCTGCGGCGCCAACGCGGCTGAACAGCCGGTCGACTGCGCCCAGATGGGCTTCGGAGGCCGGAACATAGGAACCCATCTGCGCGAGGATGACGATCAGCGCGTTCTGGCGGAGATAGGTGGACTTACCTGCCATGTTGGGGCCGGTCAGGAGGCAAAGCCGCCTTGCCTCGCCCGGGATGTCGCAGTCATTGGCCACGAAGGAGCCCGCAGCTGAGTCCTGCAGTGCTGCTTCCACAACCGGATGCCGCCCGCCCCTGATGCTGAAGCCTGTCGATCCATCGACACGCGGACGGACATAGCGCCGCCGCTCCGCAACTTCAGCCAGCCCCGCCGCCGCATCAAGCTGTGCTGCGGCATCGGCCAGCTTCGACAACAGGTCACGGCGGGAGTTAACGCGGGCGGCAAGCGCGTTGAAGATCTCCTGTTCCAGCGCCAGTGCCCGGTCTGCTGCAGCAGCAATCCGCTGGTCGAGCGAGGCAAGTTCGGTTGTCACGAAGCGCATGGCACTGGCCACGGTCTGACGGTGAATGAACAGGCCGGCCTGTTCAGGCGCTTGCAGGGCGGCCGCGGAGGTTGCCGGCACTTCGATGAAATAGCCCAGCACATTATTGTGCTTTACCTTGAGCGACTTGACTCCCGTGGCCTCGCAATAGCGGTTCTGCAATCCGGCAATCACATGCCGTGTTTCATCCCGCAGTGAACGGTTCTCGTCGAGTTCAGGCGAATAGCCTGGCTTTACGAAGCCGCCATCGCGGGCGGTGGGGGGAAGATCGGTGGCAAGGGCTGCGCCTAGTTCGGTGGCGAGTTCAAGGTCGCTCCAGCTCAGCGTTTCACGGATTTCGTCCAATCCCTCTGACAGTCCGCCAATTGGCGCGCTGCTCCCCAGTCGCTTTGCCAGAGCGGCGGCGATGACGAGCCCATCGCGGATTGCGCCAAGATCGCGCGGCGAGCCACGGCCAATGGCGATACGTCCGAGTGCACGCTCGAGGTCTGGCATTTCGGCAAGCTGCTGCCGGATGTCGTCGCGCAGGTTCGCGTCGGTTACGAAATGCGAAACCTCGTCCAGCCGGTTGGCAATGGCATAGGGGTCGCACAGCGGGTTGGAAAGCCGCGACGCGATGCAGCGGGACCCGGCCGCTGTGACGGCAAGGTCGATCACCGACAGCAGGCTCCCCCGCTTTTCGCCTTGCAGGGTGCGGGAAAGCTCGAGGTTGGCGCGGGTGGCCGGATCGATCAGCATGACGGCGGAGGCCGATTCCCGCCGGGGCGGCCGCAGATGCGGCACGCGGCCTGCCTGGGTGATGACGATGTAGTCGAGAAGCCCGCCCAAGGCTGAGATCTCCGCCCGCGAGAAACTGCCGAAGCCTTCGAGTGCTGCCACGTCGAACTGTTCCTTCAGGCGGCGTTCCCCTGCCGTTGAGTCAAACCGCGCGGCAGGCAGCGGTGTGACCGGGGCCCCGGGCCGGTCGAGGAGGGCAGAAATGTCCGGGTCCGCCAACAGTCCTTCGGCGACGACGATTTCGCGTGGCTCAAGGCGGGTCAGGTCGGCTGCAAGGCGGGCTGCGCCGGAGACCATGGCCGCGAATTCACCCGAGCTGATGTCGGCCCAAGCGATGGCCATGTCGCCGGTCGCCTTGCTGCGTGCCACGCTCACAAGGAAGTTGTGGCTGCGGGAGTCAAGCAGATTGTCCTCGGTCAGCGTACCCGGCGTGACAAGCCGCACGATGTCGCGCTTCACGACCGCCTTGGAGCCGCGCTTCTTCGCGTCCGCCGGATCTTCCAGCTGCTCGCAGACGGCAACCCGATGGCCCAGTCGGATCAGCTTTTGGAGGTAGGCATCCGCCGCATGCACGGGAACCCCGCACATCGGGATGTCCTGCCCCAGATGCTTGCCACGCTTGGTGAGGGTGATCCCAAGCGCATTGGCTGCGATTTCGGCATCCTCGAAGAAGAGTTCGTAGAAGTCACCCATGCGGAAGAACAGCAGGCTTCCCGGATTGGCCTGTTTCAGCACCAGGAATTGGGCCATGACGGGCGTCGCGCGCTGGGAGGCCTCCTCCCCCGCCTGATCGCCGGTATGGTCCATCTCGCTCACGCGTCCTCCATAGCAGGAATCGACCAAAGAGGTACAAGCGGCCATCGCGGACCACTTGAGTGTCGCCCTGCCCCTCTCTAGTCTGCCTTCGAGACGCTTGAGAATTGTTTTTTGAGGCAGAACCATGGACCATAAGCCGCGCCGGCCCACCATTACCGACGAGGAAGCGCTGCAATTCCACCAGCGCGGCAAGCCGGGCAAGCTGGAAATCACCCCGACCAAGCCCATGGCGACCCAGCGCGACCTGTCGCTGGCTTACAGCCCCGGTGTTGCCGTTCCGGTCCGCCGGATCGCCGAAGTACCCGAAACGGCCTATGACTACACCGCCAAGGGCAACCTCGTGGCGGTGATCTCCAACGGCACGGCCATTCTGGGCCTCGGTGACCTCGGCGCCCTCGCCTCGAAGCCGGTGATGGAGGGCAAGGCTGTCCTGTTCAAGCGCTTCGCCGATGTCGACTCGATCGACCTTGAAGTCGATACCCGGGACGTTGACCAATTCATCAATGCGGTCCGTTACCTTGGTCCCTCGTTCGGAGGTATCAACCTTGAAGACATCAAGGCGCCCGATTGCTTCATCATCGAGCAGCGGCTGCGCGAGATGATGGACATTCCGGTGTTCCATGATGACCAGCACGGCACCGCCATCATCGCCACCGCAGGCTTGATCAACGCGCTGCACTTGACAGGGCGGGACATCAAGACGGCCAAGATCGTCTGTAATGGCGCCGGTGCCGCCGCCATTGCCTGTGTTGAACTCATCAAGTCACTGGGTGTTCCGAACCGGAACGTCGTCCTCGCGGACTCCAAGGGCGTTGTTTACAAAGGCCGTACCGAGGGCATGAACCAGTGGAAGTCTGCGCATGCGGTGGATACCGAAGCACGTTCACTGGCTGATGCGATGGTGGGTGCCGATGTCTTCTTCGGCCTCTCCGTGGCGGGTGCATTGACACCTGAGATGGTGAAGAGCATGGCGCCCGATCCCATCATCTTCGCCATGGCCAATCCTGATCCGGAAATCACGCCGGAAGAGGTAGTGAAGATCCGCCACGACGCCATTATGGCAACGGGCCGCTCCGACTATCCGAACCAGATCAACAATGTGCTTGGCTTTCCCTATATCTTCCGGGGCGCGCTTGATGTGCGGGCCCGCACCATCAATGAGGATATGAAGATCGCCGCCGCCCAGGCCCTCGCTGGCTTGGCGCGTGAAGATGTTCCCGATGAGGTAGCCGCCGCCTACCACGGTTCGCGGCCCAGCTTCGGCCGTGACTATCTGATCCCAGTCCCTTTTGACCCCCGCCTCATCTCCACCGTGCCTGTGGCTGTCGCCAAGGCTGCCATGGAAAGCGGGGTTGCGCGTCGGCATATTGCCGACCTGGCGGAATATGCCCATACGCTTTCAGCCAGGCTTGATCCAATCGCCGGCACGCTGCAGAGCGTGTTCGGCAAGGTGCGCGTGGCGCCCAAGCGGGTGGTGTTTGCGGAAGGCGAAGAGGACCGGATGATCCGCGCCGCGAACAGCTTTGCCAGCGCGGGCCTCGGCCGTGCCATCCTCATCGGCCGTGAAGCCGAAGTTGAGAAAACCCTGGCGAGTGGCGGGCTCGAACTCAATGAGAATGTAGAGATTTCCAATGCGCGCCTTTCAGATCGCAATGTCGATTACGCCAACTTCCTCTATGATCGCCTGCAACGGAACGGCTTCCTGTTCCGTGATTGCCAGCGCATGGTGAATCAGGACCGCAATGTCTTTGCGGCCTGCATGGTGGCGATGGGTGACGCCGATGCGATGGTGACGGGCCTCACCCGTAACTTCTCGGTCGCCCTTGACAATGTCCGTCAGGCCATCGACCACCGGCCAGGCCACAGGCCGATCGGCGTTTCAATGGCACTGGTCCGTGGACGGACGGTATTCATTGCCGATACATCAATTCATGAACTGCCTTCGGC
Source organism: Aestuariivirga sp. (assembly GCA_044236665.1). GTDB lineage: Bacteria > Pseudomonadota > Alphaproteobacteria > Rhizobiales > Aestuariivirgaceae > Aestuariivirga. The sequence goes on from JBIIGF010000003.1 coordinate 16,249, forward strand.
GGAGGAACTGGCCGACATCGCCCAGGAAGCAGCGGGTGTGGCCCGCCGCTTCGGCTATGAGCCGCGCGTCGCGTTCCTGTCTTATTCAACCTTCGGATATCCGCGTGGTGAGCGTGCCGAATATGTGCGCCATGCCGTCCGCGTTCTCGATAACCGTCATGTGGATTTCGAGTATGATGGCGAGATGACGGCAGATGTCGCGCTCTCACGCGAGGCAATGGCGCTTTATCCCTTCTGTCGCCTCACCGGGCCCGCCAATGTGCTGGTGATGCCTGCCGCGCACTCCGCATCGATCTCCACCAAGATGCTGCAGCAGCTGGGAGGCGTCACGGTGGTGGGTCCGTTGCTGACGGGCCTCGACAAGCCGGTACAGATTTCCTCGATGTCCGCGACGGCGTCGGAGATCCTCAATCTTGCCGCCATCGCGGCTTACGACATCAACCGTTAGGCTGACCGAAATGCGTGAAGTAACGCGCATTGATGGCTGACACGGGCAGGATGATCAGAACGTCGATGGTGTTGAACTGCGTATCGATCACAGCGCCTTCGCCGATGTAGCAACCAAGGCGAAGATAGCCCTTGATGAGAGGCGGGAGGTCCCTCAGCGCTTGCCGCTGGTCAAGCGCTGCAGCCGGAATGCGCTTCATCTCGACATAACGGGATGGTAGCGCACGCACGGCCCATTCGGGCGGGGGCGCAGCCTGCGCGAGGAAACTCAAGGCTGCAGCATGGGTATCCGGGCTGGTACCCTCGAGGCTGGCGCATCCCAGCATCACATGCAGGTCATGTGCGCGCACATAGTCCCATATCCCCTGCCACAGCAATTCCACCACCGGCTTTGTCCGGTATGGCTTCAGCACACAGGAGCGTCCAAGCTCCAGAAAGCGCAAGCCCGGGTGGGCGCTGATCAGGGGCGCAATGTCGAACTCGCCTTGCGTGTAGAAGCCGCCATGAGTTTCCGCCACCTCCTGCCGCAGCAGGCGATAGGTGCCGATCAACTCGCCATCGGTCAGCATGATTGCGTTCTCGGCCGTCATCGCGCGCTGCACGACGATGAGATGATCGCAGATTGAGTCAAAGCCATCCCGGTCGATCTGCCGCGCAGCGGCCTCACCCTGAGGGATTGCCCCCAGTTCTTCATAAAACACGCGGTAGCGGAGGCGTTGGCACGCCTCAATCTCGTCGGGGCCTGTTGCCTGGCGCAGGATGAGGCTGCCCCGTTCAACCTGGATGTGCGGCGTGTCCTGCAGTGGTTCTCTCCTGCGCTGTGTCTGCCACAAAGACACAGGAATTGTGG
>JBIIGF010000188.1:0-4841 GCA_044236665.1 Aestuariivirga sp.
CCTCCTGCTCGTCCAGGGGAACAAGGCCGGCTGTGATCTGTGTCAGGCGGGTGCGGTTTTCATCTATGGCCGAGGCCCGCTTGCGCAGTGCATCAAGCCGCTCGCGCTGCGCCGTGAGGCGGTCATGGGTGTGGCGCTCCTCGGTTTCGAGGCGAAGCAGCGCCTGGGCTGTCTTTTCCGCCGCTTCAAGCTTCTGCTGCGTCTCGGCCAGTTCGCGCATCATCTGCTCGGCACCGGCGGGGTCATTCACCCGCCGGTGCTCGGCGCGCAACTGCTCGAGGGCGGCGTATCTGCCGTTCAGCGCCGCGAGACGGTCTTCGGCGTCGATCCGGTCTGCCCCGATCCGTTCGCTCTCCCTCAGGGCGCTGTCGAGCGGCCCGTTGGCGCGGGGCTTGCGCGTGTCGGTGACCAACCGGGAAAGCGCGTCCTTCACCTCGGCCAGCACGGTGCGCGCCCGCTCACCGCCGACCAGCGTTCCGACTTCCTGTGCGATCACATCATTCAGAACGCTCGTCGCGCCTTCCGAGGGTTCGGGAACATGCACCGAATGGCCCTGCTGCACCCACAGAACCCCATAGGCTGCTTCATCGAGCGCGCGCGCCGACCGGTGCGCGATGCCGAGAATCTCCCACACCTTTTCATCAGCCTCGGCGTTGCGGGCGGTGACCACGCCATCGCAACTGAGGCTCGCCGACTTGGATTTCAGAAAGGACTTGCTGATCTCATAGCTGCGGCCGTCATGCTCGAAGCCGACCGTGATCGCAACTGGCAGCGACAGGCCCTCGGTTGCCAGCGCCGCGATTTCCTTGCTGGTGCCGCTGTGGCGCTCGAACAGGCAGGTTCGGATGGCGCGGAACAGCGTGGACTTTCCGGCCTCATTGCCCGCCGAGAGGATGTTGACACCGGGCCCGAAGCCTTCAATGCGGGCCGGGGTGCCGAAGCGGCCGCAGCCTTCAACCGCAACATGGAGGAGTTTCATGCCGCCTGTCCTCCGTCACGGCCACGCGCCAGCACAAAGAGATGGACGAGCGCGTCTTCCGCCCGCCGCCGCTCCACCGCGCTGGCCGCCGCATTCTCGGCCTGTGCCTTCAGGGTTTCGGCGGCTTCGCGCAGCACGCCGCCAAAGTCGATCTGTTCGAGGTCCTGCAATGTGGGGCGTGCATGGAGTGCGGTAAGGTCGGCTTCGAGCCAGAACATGGCCGCTTCAAGGGACGCAAGCCGGCGGGTGAGGTCAGCACGGGCGGTGAGGTCCAGCATGCCCGTAAGGGTCAGCCGCAGCAGCAGGCTTGAAGGGGCGGGCAGGGCGCGCAGGCGTGCCTCCAGCCCGTCGAGGTCATCGGCCTGCGCGAGCGTGTCCGATTGGGCAAGCCAGCGGTAGGCGCCAGTGCGATGTGGCGTGACGGCGGCGGGAGCACCCGGCCCCGCAATCTCGACGAGCAGCACCTGGCCGGTTTCCTGGCTGTTGAAGCGGTCTGCCTCGGGTGTGCCCGCATACCATGTGGCGGGGCCGATCTGCATGGTGCGGTGCCAGTCCCCGAGTGCCAGATAATCGAGGCCGGCGCGGGCAGCGCGGTCCGGGGCGATGGTGTTCTTCGCGTCTCCGGACGAGTCGAAGCCGGTGATCGAGCCATGCGCCAGCCCGAGGCGGATCAGCCCGGCTGCACTCGGCGCCTGATCCATCCACTCGGTGAGGTCGGAGGCTTCGCTCTTTCGCCGCAGGGGGGCGGGCAGCAGAACGGCGGCATCTCCGATCATCGCCGGTTCGGGTGAGAGATGGAGCAGCACATTGGGCGGCAGGCCGAGCGACCTGGCGCGGTCCCACAGGCCATTGGCGCGGTGGAAATCATGGTTGCCGGAGATCACGTGCCATGAAACACCTGAGAAGTTCCGCATCCGCTCCAGTGGTTCGAGCAGGGTCTTCTGCGCGGGCTCCTCATTGTCATAGAGGTCACCTGCGATGAGCACATGCGTTGCGCACTCCTGCTGGGCGAGCCGGCCGATCGTCTCGATCGCGTCGAGCCGCGCCTGGCGCAGTACGCTGTCCTTCTCGCCGAAGTTCCGGAAGGGCTTGCCGATCTGCCAGTCTGCCGTGTGGATGAATCTCATTTTGACAGGATGGAAGAGCAGGGGGCCAAGCGTCAACCGTCTCGGCGCGGTTTGCGATTTTTGTGGCGCGAAACAGGGCCGCCGCCCATATAGACGGGAAAACGGAGGTTCGAATGTCGCTGCTTCTCAACATCATCTGGATCCTGCTGGGCGGCGCCTGGATGGCCTTCGGCTGGCTGATCGCCGCCGTGATCATGGCGGTGACGATCATCGGCATTCCCTGGGCGCGGGCGGCGGTGAACAATGCGCTCTATACGCTGATGCCCTTCGGCTATACCGCCGTACCACGTGACCGGCACACCGGCCAGGAAGACATCGGCACCGGCGCGCTCGGCATGATCGGCAATGTCCTGTGGTTCGTGTTCGCCGGCTGGTGGCTGGCGCTGGGCCATGTGCTGACGGCGATCATGCTGGCCATCACCATCATCGGCATTCCCTTCGCCTGGGCGCATCTGAAGCTCGCAGGCCTTGCCCTGTGGCCGATCGGCAAGATGATCGTGCCGGTCGAGCAGGCGAACGGCCAGCGGCGGGTGTAATCCGCGCGGCGGTGGGGCTTACTTCAGCCCGGCCGCCGCATCCGCCATGTCGCTCGCCATTTCGCTGCGTTCGGCAATCTTGGCGCGTTCCTTGGCGCGTTGGGCCTGTGCCTCCTCGCGGCGCTTCATCGCTTCATAGACGATGGCGCCGAGGAGCGAGATGCCGATGATGATCACCGCCAGCGCGGAAAGCGCGGGCGTGGTGCCCTGGCGCACTTCACCGGCCAGAACCGTCACCAGCGTCTTGTCAGCCAGGATGGCGAAGGTCGTCGTGTTGTAGTTCTCGAAGCTCGACAGGAAGGCGATGACGGCGGCCGAAATCAGTGCGGGCTTCAGGAAGGGCAGCAGGATGTGCCAGAACACCTGCGGGTGCGATGCGCCGAGATCCAGGGCTGCTTCCTCCTGCGCGCGGTCGAAGCGCTGCAGGCGCGCCATGATGATGAGCAGCGCATAGGCTGCAACGAAGCTCGCCTGGCCGAGGATTGCGAGGATGATGCCCTTGTAGAAGGTCGCCTTGGTGAACTCGGTGAGCCCCATCATGTCCTTCCAGAAGATCACCGTCGAGATGCCGATGATCACGCCGGGCGTCAGCACCGGTGACACGGTCACGAGGTAGAACAGGCCCCGCGCCCGGTGGTAGATCTGGTTCATGATGATGGCGGCCGCAAGCCCTACGGGGACTGACACGGCGACGACGCCCAGCCCGATGATGACCGAGTTCTTGAGGCCCTCCATCATGGCACGATGATTATAGAGCTTCACGAACCAATCCAACGTGAAGCCCTCGAAGGGGAAGGCGGTCGGGTAGTTCGGTGTGTTGAAGGCCGTGACGCCCATCACCATCAGGGGCCCGAAGAGATAGAGGAAGAACAGCGCGATGTAAAAGCCGATCATCCCCTTCATGACGAATTTGGAGCTCACTTGATCGTCTCCCCGAGTGACACCTTGAACAGCCTCAGCATCAGCATGACGAAGGCGATGCAGGCGGCGAGCAGGATGAAGGCATAGGCCGCACCCCGGGGCCAGTTGAAGGCCTGGAAGAAGAAGTCATAGACGATGGATGTGAACCACAACGTTGACGGCCCGCCGAGGAATTGCGGCGCCGCGAGAGAGCCCGCCGCCAGCATGAACACCATGGTGCAGCCAGATGCGATGCCGGGCTTGGCATAGGGGATCACCACGTCGCGGTGGATCTTCCACCAGGGTGCGCCAAGGTCGCGTGCGGCCTCGACCTGGTTCTTGTCCAGGCTTTCGATGGCGTTGTAGAGCGGAAAGATCATCACCAGCAGATAGGCGTAGGACAGGCCGACATAGAGCCCGATATCCATCGCCATGAAGTCCAGCGGTTTGTCGGTGAGGCCCATGCCCATCAGGGCCTGATTGATGAGGCCCTTCGATGCCAGCAGCAGGCGCAGCGAGAAGGCGCGCAGGATTTCATTGACCCAATACGGCACGATCAGCGCCAGCATGATGAGGCGCACTTTCTGAGCCGTTCCGGCTTGACCCATGTAATAGGCAAGCGGATAGCAGATAGCGAAGTTCAGGGCTGTCACCAGCGCGGATGTGACGATGGTGAAGACGAACGCACCCATGTGGTTGACGTTCCACGAACCATCGGTGGGTGTTATGAAGAAGGACTTGTACTGCTCCAGCGTCAGGACGTCATCAGGTCCGCCGCGCCTCGTGGGCGGAAGCTTCGGATGGAAGCTTTCAACCACCATGTACAGATAGGGCAGCACCACGAGGAACAATGCCCAGAAAGTCACCAGCAGGATGAAACTGAGGCCCAGTACCATCCCGTTACGCTCGAAGAAACTCTTGTGCGTCGGATCGTGGGCGGTTCTTCTTTCCATCCGCGCCATCGCCCAGAATACGGCGATGACGGCAATGGGAATGAGGAAGACGATGAGGCGGCTAGTCACGGGCCATCTTCCCTTCTGGCAGCACTACACCCATCGCAGGCTCATAATGAATGGAGGCCCGCTCTCCGTGTTCCGGGATCCTGTTGCCGCCGTGGCGGCCAACCGTAACCGTGATCTCGTTCTTGCCGGCGCCTTTGAGGAAAAGATGCGTGGCGTTGCCTTCAAAAGCGGACGACAGCGTCTCGGCGGTAATGGTCGTGTCGGCATGGCCGGACCCGAGCCTGAACGACTCGGGCCTAACGAACAGGATGGCCTTTTCACCCGCCTTCAAGCCCTT